>JALHVH010000146.1 GCA_022867105.1 Candidatus Aminicenantota bacterium | reverse complement strand
GACGTTCGGCTCTTCCTGCGCATGGGCAAAGGCGAGAGCGGGGCCCACGCCGCCGCCGCCCCGCGCTGGCTGAATTCCATCGCCGTGATGCCATTTGCCGACCTCAGCCGGGCGAACGACCAGGATTATTTCTGCGAGGGGATGGCAGAGGACATCCGGACGAAATTGACCCGGTTGAGCTCCAGGCTCAAGGTCATCGCCCGCTATGCCATGCTCCCATACAAGACCAGCCGGAAACCGGTCCGCGAAATTGCCCACGAGCTGAACGTGGAGACGATCCTGGAGGGGAGCGTCCAGAAGGAGGGAGACCGGATCCGGGTCAACGCCCAGCTCATTAACGCCCGGGACGGCTCCCACATCTGGGCCGATCTCTACGACCGGAAGGTGGTCAGCGTCTTCGACGTCCAGGACGGGATCTCCCTGGCCATCGTGAAGTCGCTGGAGATTAAGCTCGCTCCCGGCGCGGAGGCCTCTCTCGGCGCAGGGCGGCCGCGGAGCATCGAGGCCTACGAGTATTACCTGAAAGGGCAGTACATCATCACCGGCGCCTATGCGATCAGCGGCCTGGACACGGATTTCGAGCGGGCCTTGGAAATGTATAAAAAAGCCTTCGAGGTGGAGCCGGACTACGCCCCCGCCTACGCGGGGCTGGCCTGGGCTTACAATCATAAATACGCTTTCACAAAAAGTCCGGAAATCCACGAGTTGGTGCTCGAATATGCCAAGAAGAGCTACGACCTCGACCCTAACCTTGTGCAGTCGAACACAGGGGGAGGCTATTATTTCCTGAGCCGGAACGACCTGGACCGGTCGTTCGATTGCTATCGGAGGGCGCTGGCCCTGAACCCAAACCGCATGGAGACCCTGCACACGATCGCGCTTTCTTATGGCCGCCTGGGCCTCTATCATCAGGCCATTAAGTTCTATCGCAGGGTTTTGGAGTTATCACCGGGCTATCTTTTCGCGCAAGGAAATCTGGCGACCTGTTATCTCTATAGCGGTGACCGGGAGAACGCGGCCGACTTGATACGGAAGGTCATGACCGCGTCGCCCGACAATCCCGTTTACATCTTGGATGAGGCGGAGATCCTGCTCCGGCGGAATAAACCGGCGGAAGCGAAAACGATCCTGGAGAGGGCGGCGAAAATTAACCTCGGGACGACAACGCGCCAGCTCTCCTATTTGCGGGCCGTGCTGGCGGCCCTCAATGGAAATCGGGACCTGGCCCTCTCGGAGTCCCGATCTCCGGACATCTACGCCTTATTGGGGATGAAGGATGAGGGCATCCAAGCCCTCAAGGATATCAGCAGGAAAATTCCGGCTTTCGGCAATTATTACTACCTCGACCTCGTCAACAATCCTTTCCTGGACCGGCTCCGCGACGACCCGCGCTTCCGGGAGATCGTCGAGGCCCAAAAGAAAGTTTATGACGGGCTCGTCAAAAAATACGGCGACCTGTAAATCATGACTGTTTACAGGAAAAAGGGATTTTGGGCCACGGCCGCGGCGCTCTGCGTCGTCCTTCTCGCCGCGTTTCTTTTTGAGAAAAATGACTATGCCACCCAGCTCTCCATCGCGGCCGGCTACCAGGCGAAAATCCTCTGCTCGGCGGTTTTTGTATCGAAAAGGAACCCGAAGACCGTCCTCCGCGAGGACATCGCCATCCATCCTCTCATGCACTTCATCGGGTCCCGGATCGATAGAAACAAGAAGGACATCGTCTCTTCGACCCTCGGTCTGTTCAAGGCCAGGGCTGTTTATTTGGATAAACTGGGCGCCGTTCTTCTGTCGGGCGTTCCGGAAGAGACCGTCCGGTCCTGGCCGGTTCGGATCCCGGATCCCTGGCCCGAGGATCCGGCATCGTTCGCTTGGCCGACGGGGGATCTCGCGAATCCGGAGGAACTCCCCGCCGGTGTCGAGCGGCCCCGGATCGAAGAGGCCTTGGAGCGTGTTTTCGCCGAACCCGAGCCGGCCCAGCCTCTCCGCACCCGGGCGGTCGTCGTCCTCTATCAGGGCAAGATCGTCGCGGAACGTTATGCGCCCGGCTATTCCCGCGACATGCCGCTCATCGGCTGGTCCATGTCGAAGACCGTAACCGTGGCGCTGGCGGGTCTCCGGGTGGGCGAGGGGAAGCTCTCGCTCAAGGATCCGGTGTCCTTGCCGGAGTGGAAGAGGCCGGGCGACCGGCGCGGCGCGATCACCCTGGAGGAGCTCCTGTGGATGTCGGGCGGGCTCGAATTCGACGAGGAATATGAGACGAAGCCCGTCTCCGACGTCAACCGCATGCTCTTCACCATGCCCGACATGGCGGCTTACGCCGCCGGCCTGCCGCTTGTCGCCGAGCCCGGATCCGCGGTGCACTATTCGAGCGGGACGACCAATATCATCTCCCGCCTGATCCGGCAGTCGTTCGCGAGCCAGGAGGATTATTTCGCGTTTCCGCGGCGGTCCCTGTTCAATAAGATCGGCATGAGGAGCGCCCTCATCGAACCGGATGCGTCGGGGACCTTTTCCAGCGCTTCGTATGTTTATGCTTCGGCCCGGGATTGGGCGCGTTTCGGGCTCCTTCTTTTGAATGGGGGCGTGTGGGAGGGCCGGAGAGTGCTGCCCGAGGGCTGGGTGGAGTTCATGACGACGCCCTCGCCGGCATCGGGACGCGGCGATTATGGCGCCCAAACCTGGCTGAACAGGGGACCGGCGGGGCGGCCGGATGAGAGGCCTTACCCGACACTGCCCCCCGATATGTTCAAGTTACACGGATATCAGGATCAAATCACCGTCGTCATCCCCTCGCGGCAGCTGGTTCTTGTCCGGTTGGGGATGACGACCAAGGGCGACTTCCCCCTCGAGGTCTTTATCGCCGATATCCTGAAGGCCATTCCGAATTCACCGCCCGGGTGACCTCGCGCATTCCCGGCTTTATACTTACGCTCACCGGGGGAAGGTCAAGAAAGCGAGCCGTGTCCCTCGGCGCTCCGGACCGCCGATAAAAAGCGGCATGTGATATAATGTACGATCACCGAGCGACTCGTGGAGGCCCCATGAAAAGAATCCTTTTCGTTTTACCCATAGTCCTGGCCGCCCTGTCGGCTTGCTCGCCCCAATTCCACCTGGACCTTCTGGGCCGGGAGAACCTCGGGGAAATCCTCCTCGCCCCGAGCCCGGCCAAGGAGAAGATCCTGATCGTCGACGTCGAAGGGATGATCTCATCGACGGTGGACACGGGCCTCTTCTCCCGGGAAAAGAACGCCGTCTCCCGGGTCTTCGAGCGCCTCGAAAAGGCCGCCAAGGACCCCTGGGTCCGAGCGGTCATCCTGAGGCTCGACACGCCGGGAGGGGAGGTCACCGCGAGCGACATCATCTATCACGAGGTCCTTCGGTTCAAGGAACGGACGCGCCGGCCCGTCATCGGCCTGATGATGGGTGTCGCGGCCTCGGGAGGCTACTATATCGCTTCGGCCTGCGACGTCATCATGGCCCATCCCACGACCCTGACGGGAAGCATCGGTGTTATTTCCGTCTTCCCCAACGTCGAGCAGCTGATGTCGAAGATCGGCGTCAAGGTAAACGTCATCAAGTCAGGCGCCGCGAAGGATTCCGGGGGGCCCTTCCGGGACATGACGGATGAGGAAAAGAAGATCTTCCAGGGGATCATCGACGAATACTACGGCGATTTTCTGGACGTGGTGTCCAAGAACCGGAAGGACAGGATCCCGGCCGAAACGCTCCGGACGATCGCCGACGGCCGGGTCTACACGGCCCCGCAGGCCCTCAAGCTCGAACTCATCGACGCCATCGGGTATTTCGACGACGCCTTCCGCAAAGCCCTCTCCCTCGCCTCGCTCCAGAGCGCGAAGCTCGTCTCCTACACCTACTACCCGAAGACCAAGACCAATATCTACGCCGGGCGGCTCGGCGACTTCTCCCCGCTCGATACGAAAGTCCTGGAATCCACCCTGGCGGCCCTGAAAACGGGCTTCTATTATCTCTGGCTGCCGCAGACGCCGTGAGCGGCACCCGCTCGTTCTACGCCAGCCCGGGCTACGGCATGACACAGTCCAACACGTTCGAGGCTCTGAGGGAAAAATCAATCTTCATCAATTTCGGCAACTTCCAGCTCCTCCAGTCGGTCCAGTATTTGCAAACAAGCTGCTGTTTCTTGAGCGTCGCGGGGCGCTCCATGGCCGCCTTTTCCGTCCCACTCCACCGGACCTGACTCCTATCCTACTTGTGAGCTCAAAAGCAATCT
>JALHVH010000145.1 GCA_022867105.1 Candidatus Aminicenantota bacterium | reverse complement strand
GCAGCCGGACGTCAAGAGCCAGACGCTCGATCAAGAGATACAAAAGAAAGACGGCGGAGCACCCGGAGGCAACCCAAAAGGCCTTCAGCGTCCTCTCCTTATTGGCATTCCTTCATCGTCCGAGTGTAATCCAATCGGCGGCAAAATTCCAGGGCATAACCGGAACTTTTAAAGGTTGAACAGGAAACTCGCCTTGAGCATAACCGTCCGGTCCTCGACCGCCCCTCCGCCGATGAGTTTCCGGGTTTCGTTGTAGATGAAATAGATATTGGCGCCGGGCTTGTAGATCCAGCGGATGAGGAAGTTGCTCTTGAAAAGGTCCTCGGAGCCGTTCCACTGGACGTAAGCCTTGGCGAAGAGGTTCGGGGTGAAAGAGTAAATGAAGCGTCCGCCGGCGATCGTAGCAGCGAACTTCCCGCCGGGGACGGGAAGGTTAAACTGGTTGCGGCTGAGCTGGAGCTCCATGTTGAAGTTCCGGGAGACCTTGAAAAAGCTTTCCGCCCGGACGGACGCGAGACGCCCGTTGTAGAACTCTCCCAGGTTTATGTCCGCTCCCAGGGCCACGTCCCGGCTCCGGTCCGAGTTGAACATGACGAGGAACGAGTTGAAGTTGTAGCGGCCGACCGGGATGATGACGTTTTCCTCGATCTCGAAATCCTCGTCGAGACGCTGGAAGTTCTGGGCATAGCCGAAGAACATCTGACTGCCGTTCTGGAAGAGGTTCCAGACCCCCGAGAAGATGTCCCGGTTCTGGAGCCGGCCTGAGTGGTCCTCGATGTAGGTCAGGTTGTTCATGAAGAAGCTCTGGCGGAGGCCGAGGAAACGCGGCCGCGGACCGACGCCCGCATTGAGCCGGAGTTTCCGGATGTCCGTCCGGGGTACGAACCCCAGCTCGGTGTTGAAATTCTCTCCGATATCCGTGTAGGAGAGGCCGAAGTCCCAGAAGTCGTCGGCAAAGCTCGTGCTGAGGGCCCCGGCCCAATCGTTGCCTTTCAGGTCGGGGGAGAACGCCTTGGCCAGGAAACCGTCAGTCTTGAAGCTCCGGCCGAGGGCCAGGTTGAAGTCAAGGCCCGTCGCGCGGTTGGTTTCGCCTCCGTCGAGCGGGTCCTTGCTCAGGCCGATGATCCCGACCGAGGACTTTTCGAAGATGTCCCGCTTGATCCGGAAGACGGAGGAATTGGCCCGCCCGATGTCGACGCGCTCGTCGTCGTCGTTGAGGTAGGAGGCCCGGCTGGTCAGGATGTCCAGGACGCCGAGGTCGTAGCGCCCTGTCTTGCCCGTGACCTTGACGCCGCCCAACACGGGGACCTCTTTGCCGTCCTCGGACAGTCCGATGGACCGGCTGAAGAACAGGAGCGTCGAGGGCATCTCGTGCTCCTGGGAGCGTTCGCCGAAGCGGAAGATGTCCGCGCCCTCCAAAAAGAACTCCCTCTTTTCGGGGAAAAAGAGGCTGTAAGGCGTCAGGTTGAACTGCTCCTGGTCGGCCTCGACTTGGGCGAAGTCCGTATTGACCGTCAGGTCGGCGGTCACGTTCGAGGTCAGCCGGTATTTCAGGTCGAGGCCCGCGTCCGCCCTGCCCTTGAACGGCGCGCCGGCCTCCTCCTTGTTGCCGCCGCCGATGACATAGGGCGCAACCTGGACCTTCTGCCCCTGTTTCAGCCCGGACAATCCGGTCAGGTGGCCGAAATACGAGATCTTCAGCTTGCCCATGAAGCCGTAATTCCGGAGGATGGGCGTCCAGTAGGTCTCCTCCCTCTTCCGGGCGACGGAACGGCCGAAATTGACCCCCCAGGTCTGGTCGGCATCCTTGTTGAAGCGCAGCGTGTGGAAGGGGATGGCGATCTCCGCCGTCCAGCCCTCCCCGGTCCGCTGAGTCCGGACCACCCAGATCCCGTCCCATTCGCGGTTGATGTTCGCCCCCTCGTCGCGGATGAGCAGGTCCCGCTGGGCGCCCAACGGATTGACGGAGAAATAGAAGGCGTTGCGGTGGTCGTTGTAGGTGTCGAGGACGACCTCGAAATAGTCGTTGTTCCGGAGCTCGGAGTCCCGCCGCATCTCGTTGGCCACGATCTGGTCCGGCCGGCTGTCATGGCAGATGACCCCGAAATAAATGTTCCTGTCGTCGAAGAGAATGCGGACCTCGGTGGCCTCGGTCGCGGGCCTGCCTTCCTCGGGCTCCGTCTGGATGAAATTGCCGGAGGCCGGGGCGATCTTCCAATCAGCCTCATCCAGCCTCCCGTCCACGTTCACCGCTCCTCCGGTCCGGACGGCGTTCGCCTGGTACTTATCGGTCTGGACGCCCCTGCCGAGAGACGCCAGAATAAGGATCGCCGCGGGCAGGGACATCCGCCGCCAGAGGGCATAGTTCTTTTTAATCACAATTTCCATTCCTTGATCGGTCACCTGGCCGGGAGAGGGGCGCGTCCTGCCGGACCCGGAATATAAGCGTCCATTATTTGCTATCCCGGGGGGTTCGTCAATAGCACGGAAAAAGTTTGGGACACAGCTCGGTATAAAGACCACGATCCATGGGGAGAAGTGTAAACTTTTTTTACACGGCCAACGGATCTCTTCCATTTAGTGTGGGCTAGGTCAATAGCTTGGACGGGACGGCCCTCGATGGCCGTGATATTAAGAGGAGGGCATAGAGATGGGCCTTGCTCCCGGCTCCGATAAAAGATCGCCTGAGACTCGCATGGTCGCTGCAGCCCATCTCCATGCCCTCCCATCACGACCATCGAAAAACGCTCCAGGAAGACTAACAGCCCAATCCTCCAACCCACACCAGATGTAAGAGAACCTAAAATAACAGCCTCGGGTCAGAGGCCGATGTGATTATTTTGCGTTAAGCCGGTTGGAGACTTCGATGGCCTTCCGGAAGACGCGCATGAAATTCTCGCCCCAGATCTTGGCGATGTCCTTTTCGGAATAGCCCCGTCGAATGAGTTCTTCGGTGACGTGGATCATGCCGCTGACATCGTCGCAGCCGATGACCCCGCCTCCGCCGTCAAAATCCGTGCCGATCCCCACGTGGTCGACGCCGGCGACCTTGGACACGTGGTCGATATGGTCGACGAGGTCCTTGATGTTGGCTTTGTCCTGGGGATATTTCTGCATGACCGCTTCGTATTCCGGGCGCGCCTTCTCGCGGACGGCCTCGTCCTTTATCTCCCGGAACTTCCCGTATTTCGACTCGAGCTCTTTCATGGCCTGGTCCCTCTCCGGGTCCTGCCGCGGTTTTTTGACATAGTTGGAGAGGAAGCAGATCTGGATGACGCCGCCGTTCGCCGCCAGCGCCCGCAGCATGTCGTCGCTCAAGTTGCGCGGATTGTCGCAGAGGGCCCGGCAGCAGGAATGGGAGGCCATGACGGGAACGCGGGCGGCCTTGACGACGTCGGCGAAGGACCGGTCCGAAGCGTGGGAGACGTCGACCAGGATACCCAGCCTGTTGCACTCGAGGACCACCTGCCGCCCGAAATCGCTCAAGCCGTTATCCCGCAGGTCGTCCCGGTCGGTCGAGCTATCGCAGATATCGTTGTCCCGGGAATGGCAGAGGGTGAGGTAGCGGACACCCCGGTCATAATAGGTCTTGAGGAGGGCGAGGTCCCTGCCGACGGGATAGCCGTTCTCCATGCCGATGAAGGCCGCTCGCCGGCCCTCTTTCTTCAACCGGTAAGCGTCCCCCGGCGAGAACGCCAGGCCGACGAGCCGGTGATAGTCCCGGCCCATTTTGTGGATGGCCTCCAGCCCGACGAGCGCCTCTTCCCTTGCCATGACATTCCCCTCCGGGGTCCGGGGGCCCTG
>JALHVH010000144.1 GCA_022867105.1 Candidatus Aminicenantota bacterium | reverse complement strand
GAACGCTACCTGATCTTGAAATGACGAGGAGGCTTCCATGAGGCCGTGGATCCTGCGAACCATCATCCCGCCCCTGCTCCTGCTCGCCGCCGCCCCGGCCTTCGCTCAGTTCTATTACGTTCCCTATTACGGCAAGAACAAGGTCATCTACGAGAAGTTCAACTGGAAGAGCTATCCCACCGAGCATTTCAGGATCTACTTCACCTCCGGCGGCGAGGGGACGCTGAAGGACGTGGCGGGGATCGCGGAAAGCGCCTACCAGAGGATCAGCCGACTCCTCAAGCACCAGCTCGCCGAGCCCGTCCCCTTGATATACTACCGGACGTTCACGGATTTCGAGCAGACCAACCTCTTCGAGGTGTCCGAGGGCGTCCTGGGGGTCTCCGAGCCCATCCTCCATCGGATAGGCATCCACGGCGACATGCCCCCGGACGAGCTCCAGTCCCTGGTCGAGCACGAGCTGACCCACATCTTCGAGTTCGACATCCTCTGGGGGGACCAAGCGGGTTCCATTTATTCCATCAGCCAGCCGCCCCTGTGGGTCTTCGAAGGCCTGAGCGAGTTCGCCACCCGGACCTGGTCGTCGTGGTCCTCGCTCATCGTCCGCGACGCCGTCCTCAACGACCGCATCCCCGAGTTCTCGGAGTCGGGGGAGATCTATTCCCGCTACCCCCTGCCGCGCGAGCCGGCCTACGATTTCGGTCACGCCGTCTACGAGTACGTCGAGTCGAAGTTCGGCCTGAGCGCCATCCGGGAGTTCTGGCTGTCCTTGAAGACCGCCCCGACCGTCGGCAAGAGGGACCCGATCGAGCGGGCGTTCAACATGAAGACCCGGGAGTTCCAATACGAGTTCAAGAAGTACCTCCGTGAACGGAACAAGGACTTCCTCGCCCGGGAGAACCCGGAGAACTACAGCATCACGCTGGGCCCCGAATTCCCGGTCAACTCCTACTACTTCGCCTTCTCCCACGCGCTCTCTCCGTCCGGGGACATCGTGGCCACCCTGACCTTCAACGTCAAGGACATGGACATGGACCTCGTCCTCATCTCCGCCAAGGACGGGTCGATCATCCGGAACATCACCCGCGGCTACACCCTCCGATACGAGAACATCAAATATGACGTGGACCCCTCGATGGGTCCGGACCTGGCTTGGTCGCATGGGGGCGACAGGATCGCCTTCTTCGCCCGCGACGGGAGGAAGCACGCCCTTATCATCGTCGACCCCCTGACCGGAAAGACCCTGAAAAAGCTGAAGCTTCGCATCGATCAACCGTCCTCGCCGAGCTTCCTTCTCTCGGACGACAGCATTCTCTGCGCCGGTTTCGACCAGGGCCGCCGTGACCTCTTCTCCGTCCGCCTGGCCGACGGCGACGTCACCAATCTCACGAACGATGAGGCCTTCGAGAAGGCCCCGGCGGTCTCTCCGGACGGGAGGTCCGTGGCGTACACGATCCGGATCGACGGCTATGACAAGCTCTTCCTTTCGCCTCTCGGGGACCTTAAAAAAAGGACCCAGCTGACCTTCGGCAGGGGGAACACCGTCGCCCCCCGCTTCTCGCCCGACTCGAAATCGCTCTACTTCTCCGGCGATGTCCGGGGGGCCTACAACATCTACGCGATCGGTCTCGAGACGCGTCAGCTCCTCCGCTACACGGACGTCCGGACGGGCAACTTCTTCCCGTCCCCCCTCCCCGGGAACCCGAAGATCGTGGTCTTTTCCTCCTTCAACAAGGGCGCCTTCCAGATCTTCAAGTCCGAGCTGGAGGGAACGGAGGAGGGAACGGTCGCCTTCGAGGAATTCCCCTCCGACCGGAAGGTCCCGAGGTTCGAGCCGGTCGTCGCCCTGGACATCAACAAGGACAAGATCCAGGTCCACAAGGGGATCGGCAAGCTGTACCTCCTGTCGAGGCCCCCGATAGACGCCATCGTCTCGACGGACGGGTCGATCTACGGCGGCTCATCGGTCGCCTTCAGCGACCTCCTGGGGGACCACGCCCTCATGTTCTCCGCCTACCAGGTCCGGAGCTTCCGCTCCTACAATTTCGCCTACCTCAATCAAAAGCACCGTTTCCAGTACATGGCTAGCGCCTTCCAGTATTCGCTCTTCTATTATCCCGATTATTACTACTTCGACTCCGGATTTTACGGCAAGTATTTCACCTACCAGGACGCCATCGCGACCCGTAAGATCTCGGGGTTCAGCCTGGCGGGATATTACCCGCTGAACAAATACTACCGGGCCGAGGCCGGCCTCGGCTTTTACCGGTACGAAGAAGATTTCCTCGACAGCTACGCCTACAATCCCGGCGCCCAGGCGGCCTATAATTACTTCTGGAACGGCAATGTCCTCCAGGCATCGCTGGCCCTTATCGGGGAGACGACCGTATTCAAGCGCTACGGTCCGGCGGCCGGGAATACCTTCCGGCTGGGCCTCGCTCAGGGCATCCCTGTTTCAAGCCGATTCTTCAGCAACACCAGCCTGGACGTGGACGCCCGACAGTACCTCCCCCTTGGCGGGAACGCCCTCTTCGCTTTCAGGATCGAAGGGTTCGCCAGCCTCGGCAAGAACCCCTACTTCAACTATTTCGGCGGCAACAATCAGGTCCGGTCCTCGTATTACAGCGGCATCATCGGGACCCAGGGCTGGTGGGCGAACGCGGAGCTCCGGTTCCCGCTGGTCGAAATGGCCGACACCGTCCTCGGGCAGGTCGGTCCGCTGCGGGGGGTCGTCTTCGCCGACCTGGCCCGGGCCAAGATCAAGGGCCGCCCGGCCGAGATCTGGCGTGTCCACCGGCAGGGCGACCAGGACGTTCTCAAGCCGTACGCGGCCATCGGCTCCTACGGATACGGGTTCGAGTTCTTCCTTTTCGGCTTCCCGATGCACATCGAATTCGTCAAGGGCTTCCACGTCCCGAACATGTCCAGGCCCTTCAAGTTCGACCGGGACAAGACTTTCGAGACGAACTTCTGGATCGGCTTCGATTTTTAAAAAAGTCTTGAATTCGGCCCTTGAGAATGCTATGATCTCCTGGCTTTCCCCGACCCTTCAGCGGTAAGGGCGGGCTTTTCCACAGATGTGGATAATTCTGTGGATAACTCGGGGTCACTCATGGAACCTGAAGATAAAACTAATGCTTGGCTCCGAATCGTCCAGGCCGTCCAAAAAAAGGTCGACGAGAACAGCTTCGAGACATGGTTCGAGCCGACGAGTTTCATCGGAGAGGAGGGCGACGCTCTTTATATCAAGGTCCCCAACTCGTACTTCAGGGATTGGCTGTCCTTCCATTACTCAGCCCTGATCAACGAGTGCGCCCAGGAGCTCCTCGGCAGGCCCATTGACATCAAATACATCTTTGATGAGACCCCGTCATCGTTCATCCGGAGATCGCCCGACGAGAGAAAGACGAAGCAGGGCCTGCTCCTCAATCCGAACCTCAACCCGAACTATACGTTCGACAACTTCGTCGTCGGATCCTGCAACCAATTCGCCCAGGCCGCAGCGACGGCCGTCGCCAAGAACCCGGGCAAGTCGTACAATCCGTTGTATGTCTACGGCGGGGCCGGCCTGGGAAAAACGCACCTCATGAACGCCATCGGACATTTCACCCTTATGAACAACCACCGGATGAAGGTCCTCTACATCACCACCGAAAAGTTCATGAATGAGCTCATCAACCACCTCCAGTACGGGAAGATCCTGGACTTCCGCGAGAAGTACAGGAGTGTCGACATCCTGCTCATCGACGACATCCACTACCTCGGCGGACGGGAGCGGACGAAGGAAGAGTTCTTTCACACCTTCAACCATCTCTACGACGGCCAGAAGCAGATCGTCATCTCGAGCGATTGCCCCCCAAAGGAGATCCCCCATCTTGAAGAGAGGTTCCGGTCCAGGTTCGAATGGGGGTTGATCGCCGACATCAAGCCGCCCGACATTGAAACCCGGATCGCCATCCTCCGGAAAAAGGCCGAGATGGAGGGCGTCATCCTGAGCGAAAGCGTCGCCCTCTACATTGCTGACAAAGTCCACTCCAACATCCGGGAGCTCGAAGGCTACCTGCGCCGCGTCATCGCCTACTCCTCTCTTAAAGGCGAAAAGATCGATCTTGATCTTACGAAAGAAGCCCTCAAAGGACTTCTGGATTCGGCATCGACCATCGTCACCGTGGAAAGGATCCAACGGCTCATCTGTCATAAATTCAAGATCAAGCCCTCCCAGATCAAGTCCAAGAACAACTCCCCGAAGATCGCCTTCCCTAGGCAGGTGGCCATGTACCTGGCCAAAGAATTGACCAAGTCCTCTCTGCCGGACATCGGAAAGAAGTTCGGTGGAAAGCACCACACGACGGTTATCCACAGCATCCGCAAGATCGAGCGGTTGCGCCACGAAGATCCCGAATTCAACAAGGAAATCAACAGCCTGATCAGCAGTATGCAATGAAGAAACCAGAGACTTACGGTTTTTTTTCACATTTCCACGCCTATTCTTATCCTATATTCCCTATTGATATTTATATATTTAAGAAATATATTAATAGTCGTTGAAAGGTGGAAAAATGAGATTCACCATATCAAAAAAAAGCATCCTGGACGAACTGCAACTCCTCCAGGGCATCGTCGAAAAACGGAATACGATGCCCATCCTCGCCAATATCTTGATGAACGTTACAGAACATGAGGTTGAGCTCACGGGCACGGACCTCGAGGTTGGCTTGAAAACGCACGTTGCCGCCCGTATCGAAAAACCCGGCGCCACGACGATCAACGGGAAAAAGATCTTTGAGATCGTCAAATCCCTCCCGGACGGACAGGACGTAACCTTCGAAGAAAAGAACGATCAGATGGAGATCGTGGCCGGCGAGAGCGACTTCAAAGTGCTCTGCCTGGGGAAGGAAGATTACCCGCAGGTCCCCGAGCCGAAGTTCGAGAAGAACATCCAGTTGCCTCTCGCTGATTTTAAGGACATGATCGACCGCGTCTATTACGCGATCACCCAGGAGCAGCGGTACTATCTCAACGGAGCCCTCATGTCTCTTAAGGACAGGATCCTTGAACTCGTGAGCACGGACGGTCACCGGCTGTCCTATACGGCCTTGAAGGTCGAAGGGCTTAAGGTCGAGAAAGACATCAGCGTCATCGTAGCCAAGAAGACGCTGTCCGAGATCAGGAAGTTAGAGGACGAGATCATCGAGTTCGACCTGGACGATAACAACCTCTTCTTCAAGGTCGGCAACCGGACCTTGATCTCAAGGGTCATCGATAGCAAGTTCCCGAACTACCAGGCCGTCATCCCCAAGGAGAACCCGAATCTCCTCCTGATCTCCCGCGAAGAACTGTCCAACGCCACCAGGAGGGTCTCCCTGCTTTCATCGGAGAGGTCGAAGGGCATCAAATTCTATATCGAGAAGAACAAGATGCGCCTTTTCTCGTCGAGCCCCGAGATCGGAGAGGCCAAGGACAGGCTGGACATCGAATACAAGGGTGACAACCTCGAGATCGGGTTCAACTCCCAATACCTGCTGGATTTCCTTCTGACGGTGAATTCAGAGCGAGTCGCTTTTGAGATCCGGGACGAGAACAGCGCCGTCCTTTTAAAGCCCGAGACCGAGGAAAACATCAAGAACATCTATGTTCTGATGCCGATGAAGATCTAAGAACGGCGGGTCTTTGGGCGCAGCGCCGCCGTTATAAAGTCCGCGACGGTTTTGACGGCGGCCTTTACGATGGGGGTGATGGGCGTGCCGAAGGACAGGTCCTTCGCCTGGATCCCGAGGACGGTCACCTTGCACCCGGTGCCCTGTTCCAGATACGAGATCAGGACCATGAGCGGGATCTTGTGGCTGGAGATCTCTTCGATCGCGATCTTCTCTTTTTCCAGGATGAAGACGTCCCCGGCCTTGAGGCCGGCCAGGGCGGCGTCGATGATGAGGATCCGGGCCGGCTTGAATTTCCGGATCTTACCGGTGTAGTTCTCCGGAACGTCGTAGGT
>JALHVH010000143.1 GCA_022867105.1 Candidatus Aminicenantota bacterium | reverse complement strand
CAGGAGCTTTTTTCTTGGGACCACGTCGGTCCAGGCGGCCGATGAAGAAGGCTGGGTCGTGTCCATGACGCCGAGCGGCGGCTGGATACCCGCCTGCCTGGCCGGGACGACCGGGATCGGGATGAGTCAGCGCATGCAGAGTTTCGTCCTTGACGAAGGGGAGAACCCTTTCAACGTTGTCACGCCGGGAAAGCGGCCGCGGGCCACATTGACGCCCGGCCTCGCGATGAAAGAAGGCCGGCCCTATCTTTCTTTTGCCGTCCAGGGAGGCGACACGCAGGACCAGAACCTTCTTCAATTCTTCCTGAACATGGTCGAATTCGGTATGAACGTCCAGGAGGCCTGCGAGGCCGCCAACATCACGAGCTATCAAATGAGGAACTCGTTCAATGAACATGATTCCCTCCCCGGCAATATGGACCTGAACGATCAGGTGCCGGACTGGGTCCGGAGAAAGCTCGTCCAAATGGGCTATAAGCTGAACTTCGAGAGATACACCTCGGGCCCCATCAACGCCATCTTTTTCGATAGGGAACACGGCACGTTCTGGGGAGGGAGCTCGAACTACGGGGAGGACTACGGGATCGCCTGGTAGCGCGGTTTGGAAGCGAGATTGATTTCCCTCCCTGTTTTGTTATAATGGATTTTTTCTCAGGGATCATAGGACTCCGAACATCGTGATGAGACACTGAAATGGACACGCGGAAGGTTTTCATCGGACTAGGCATTGTTCTCATCACGGCGGCCGCCGCTTTTCCGCAGGACGAACTCGGCGATCCCATCCCATTCAGTTGCGCGGGGTCGGCCGGGCGCGTGTTCGTTCGTTCCATCCCGTCCGGAAGCTCCGTCATCCTGGAGAGCGGAGGAGGGGAGGTCACGTTGTGCCCGGAGGCGGGCGGGGAGAACCTTTTTCCCAAGGTGCAGGTGTTTGCGGACCGGTTCTTCGTGATGTGGGCCCATTACGGAAACGGAGAAACCGGGCTCGGAATCTACGATTCCCGGACCGCAAGCGGCCGCATCATCCCCCTCCCTGGATTATCGTTTCTTTCTTCCCCGAGGATCGTCCTCCAAGAACAAAGCCCCATCGGAATCATGATGCTCGGGAATTCATCCCACAACGATGACATCTTTTTCCTCGACCTCCGCGATGGCGGCATGACCAACCTGACCCGCACCCCAGATTCCGAAAAATGGTTCGCGATCCAGCCCGCGACCGGGGGTCTTTTGGTTTCCACGGCGACGCTCTGGGAGAAGGTCCTTTACTATTTGAACCTGCGGAACCTCGGGGTGGAGGTCCGTGAACGCTCGATCCTCAAGCCTCGAACCCAGGCCTTGAAAAGGACGACACTGGCCGATGAAGCCGATTGTGCCCTGGCCAACAGGTATGACGCCTTTGGCGACAGCATCACCTGGGGAATGATGCACATGTACAATCTGCAAGGGGATTATCATCCGGACCTGGCCTATCCGGAACGCATGAGGGCCTTGCTGGCGGCCTCTTACGGTCCGGCCTATCCTGTAAACCTCGGAGTGCCGTCGGATGACTCCTACGACGTGGCCCTGCGCGTCGATCAGGACCTCGACGGCCATCCCGGTCTTTATTTCCTCCTGATGATAGGGACGAACGACGTCATTTCCGGGCGGTTCTCCATAGACAGCGTCATGGAAAACATCGGCTATATCGTCGACAGCGCAGGCTCCAGGCAGATGAGGGTCATCGTTTCAACCATCCCGCCTCGAAAGGACAGGTTCGGCGATAAAAATTACGTCATCAGGCATATCGCCGATCTCAACAGCCATATCGGCCTGCTCGCGTCCGATAAGAGCACCGGTTTCATCGACACTCACACGGCTTTCATGGACCACGATCCGCCGGACGGCTGGATGTCCCTTCTGGAGGACATCGGGGGAAACCATCCCAGCCCAGAGGGTCATATGGTGATCGCCGAGCTGTTCGGCGACTGCCTGGCCGCCTTTTCGCCCGGGATACCCACGGGCGTCAAAAAGCTCTCCAGCGAAGAGTCTTCCCTGAAAATGATCAGCTGGGACCCTTGCTGCGAATCCGATTTCGCCTTTTCCAGGCTGGAATTCGGTTCGACGCCCCAAAAGATGACGGGCACGGCCACAACGGCCGGGAGCTCGTTCAGCTTTCACGGTCTTCCTTCGCAGGACCTCTATTTCAGGATCCAGACCGTCGATAAGGCAGACCATTCGAGCCCCTTTACGAGGATCTACGCCTTTGTGGAACGGGATCGCTCCGATCGCCGGCGCCGCCATGATCGCTCCCGAGATCCTGCGGCAGCCCTCTTTACGGCGCCCTTCCGGGGAATATGGAAGTCCCCTATCGCGTTAAGCCATGAAAAAGCCGCTTAGAACAGCCGGTCTCGTTGCAGGCGGCGCGGCCGGAATGATCCTGGCATTAGCCGGATGCCGCGCGCCCTGTCCCGGGAAGGAAGATGCCGACCGCGACCGGAAGAAGATCGAGGAATTGAAGTCCCTGGGCTACATCAAGTGACGCTCAGGCCGTTCTCTCTTTTCCCGGCCTCGTGCTGAAAAAGCCCGCTGCGAGATAAGACAGCGCTGCCAGCACCAGCACCGCGGTGAAATTCCAGTTGATGGAGACGATCACGGCTACGATCGAACCAAGGACCGTGGCGAACGAGTTCGCCCCCCACGCCCAGCCGATCATGGTCTTGTCCTTTTCTCCCAAACGCCGGACGCCCTCGGGGAAGAAAGCTCCCATGAAGAACCCGGCCAGGGATATCATCACGAAGGAAAACAGGACGCGCCACGGGAACCCCAGGAACAGCAGGCGTTCGAGAAGAGCGAACAGGACTAAGCCGTAGATCGCGAGGAGCGCTGCCAGGAAGAGCGCGAAGGCAGGGATCATTCGCTTTCCAAACGGACGAAAGAGGCGTGCCGTCAGAAGGCTCCCGACGCCGGAGGAGACCAGGAGAGAGAAAATAATGATCGAGATCGATATGGCCGGGCTGCCTAAGAAGAGCTGGAAGATCTTGATGAATATGATCTCGACCATGATGAAGGCCAGGCCGATGAAGAAGAAATAGAAAATGAGCGGCCCCTGGCCGGCATCCGACCGTCTCCGCCGCAGGGGCATGAAAATGAAAAAGAACGAAAAGAGCAGGGACAGGACAAGGATGGACAGGTAGACGGAATTGGAATAAGTGATCGCGTAACGAACGACGCGTTCCGCCACACCCCGGACCTGGACGTTCCGGAAGCGGAATTGGCCGATGCGGTTCGGCTGGTTGAAATAAGGGGAGTTGTCGTAGACCGGCGCGATGTTGACCGACGATTTCCTTACCGTCCCGTCCAGGTCGGCCATCATGCCATAGTAGAGATTGTCCAGCCGCATGTCGGGCGAATAGACGATCTCTTCGGGCGCGGCGGCGAAGCCCTTGAGCGTCTCGTAATCCCGGGCGGTGAAAGCGCCCTTTTTGAGGATGAAGTGGTTAAAGCCTTTGGGACGCTGGATGACGAAGAACTTCTCCTCCGGATGCTCGATCCCCATCTCCCGCAAGGCCTTGAGCGCGGTGGCGAACAGCCTCTCGCCGCTCCAATGCTGGATGTAGACCAACCCGTCGGGCTGAAGATGCTCCCAGTAGTCCTTGAAGCTCTCCACCGTGTAGATATATGTCTCGGCGATGCTGAGCGCGCCCGAGAGCAGGAAGTCGGCGTTGTGGGAGTTAACCATCTGGATGACATCGAATTTCCTCTTCATACGTTTGAGCGCGCTCCGCCCTTCGTCGGCGAGCAGGTTCACCTGCGGGAGATGGAAGATCCTGCCGGTGAAATCCGCGTACTCGTTCTTGAGCAGATCGCAGATGACCGGGTCCATTTCGATGGCCACGACGAGTTTGAAACGGTGCGACAGGGCGCAGAGGACCTCGTAGCCTCCGGCCGAGCCTATGATGACCGCAGACCCATTCCGGGCCACCCGGAAGGGCAGGGAAGCCGAGCCCCGTTCGATCTTTTTCAGACGTGCCAGGTTGCCGTCGAACTTTCTGATGAACGACTGCATCGTGCCGCCGTTGATCCAGATGACCTTGGTTTCCCTCCCCCACGGGGCCACGTCGATCTTGTCGATCGTGCTCCACTTGCTGTATTCGATAACGTTTCTATCGAACTGGGCGTTGTATCGGCGCTTGACCGTCTTAGGGTTGATCGGGAAGACCCTGTCTTCGAACAGGAAGGCCGCAGCGAAAGCGGCGATCAGGACGCCGAAGACCGCGATCCGGACAACCCGGCGGCCTGAGGCCAGGAAGAACCAAGCCAGCGCCAGGAGGAAGAAGAGGAGGATCAGGACCCGGTTCGGACCGAGCGGGGGGATAAGGGGGATGATGGCCAGGGAACCGAGGCTGGCCCCCGCCAGGTCGATGAAATAAAGGCGGCCGATACTCTCGGAATAGGCGGAAAAGATCAGCGCCAGCACCACACCCCCGAAAAAAAACGGAAGAAGCAGCACCAGGAAATTGAGGATCAGGAAGAGGAAGTTGTGAAAGGGCGCGAAGAGGTGGAGGAAGTCGATCGCGAACACCAGGGTCGCCTTATAGGCTAGTGGGAGGGAGATGACGAACAGCAGAAGATAGCGGGAAAGCTGGGTTGCCTGGTCTTTATGCTGAGAGAGCTTGCGAAGCGCCAGGAAGACTCCGCTCAGACCGAAGCCGAAGAGGGCTAACGAGATGATGAGGAAGGCGAATTGCCCGAAGTAAACCACGGAGAAGACGCGGGTCAGGAGCACTTCGGTCAGCATCGTAGTAAAGGTGACGGCGAAGATCGTGAACAGCAGCTTCCAACGTTTCATGAATTCCTCCAAAAGAAATCATGCTATTATATCTTCCCCAAGGGCAATCGTCAATTCGAACCGGGCCCGGTTCTATTGAAACCGTGCCGCGTTGGCCCTATAATGCTATCATGATGATAGAACGGCTATCCAAGGGGTTCCTGACGATTTTATTATGGTTCCTGCTCTTCCTGCCGACGGGAGTTTCTGCCCAAACCGTCCATTTCGACAGCGACGACAGGATCGTCTTCAACTCGAATTTCGGCGGAAATGACGACATCTACCTCTTGACCCGGAACCGGCTGACGAAACTGACGGATGACCCGGCCGCCGACGAATGGCCCGTGCCCGACGGAAAAGGCGATCGGATCGTCTTCACCTCGGACCGCGCCGGCAGCTACGACATTTACCTCCTGGACCTGAAAAGCCGGGCGGTCCAGCGCCTCACGAGCGATCCGCGCAACGAAACATGCCCGTCTTGGGGCCCGGGCGACAGGCAGATCTATTATGACCTGGAGGTTAAAAGGAATGCCTGGAAGACCATGGCTCTGGAAATCTCGACGGGGATCTCAAGACCGCTGTTTCCCGATCAGCCGTTCAGCAGCACGGCCATGGCCTTCACGCACCCCGCCCGAGACGAGATCTTCTTCACCGGGAAGGTCTTCCTGGGTTGGCTTGTGGCCAAGTACAATGTCCCCAGCCGAAAGTACACCGAGCTGACGAAAAGGGGTAGCTGCCGTCCCAAGGTTTCTCCGGACGGAACCAAGATCGCCTATGTCTGCCATGATGATGACGGGCTCGGGGACGTTTTCGTCATGAACACCGACGGCAGCGGAAAGAGGAACATGACCTCCGGCCGCCCGGACTTCCACGATTATTTTCCGTGCTATTCGCCGCCGGGAGACATGATCGTGTTCTCCTCAAGCCCCAAAGAAAAGGGGAAAAACGCCTACGAGCTTTACACCCTCGATCTGAAAAGCGGAGAGGTCGTCAGGATCTTCGAAGCCGACGGGAACAGCCGCTTTCCCCATTGGTTCCGATGATCGCGGGATGGGGCGGGCGCCGCGCCGCCCGGATCATTTCTTTTTTCGGAAGATGAACGTTCCCGCAAGATAAGCCCCGAGGAAGAAGGCGGCGATAGCCAGCATTAAGAGCCATGGGTTTTTCGGCCATTGGACGACGTGTTCGATATGGCTGTGGATGAAGCCGATGACGACCGTTCCCCACCATCCCAATTGCGATAGGACGGCGGTCAAACCCATGTGGTAGATGAGGACCGCCGGCAGCCTGGCACCTTCAGGGACCTTCTCTCCCGCCCGTCTGACCGCGTCGAGGAAGAGACCGTTGAGGCCCACAAGCAGAACGAGGAAGATCTTGAGCTTGGTCAGGTTGTCCACGGTGGCCTTCATGACGAGGAGAGGGACCCCCGAGGCGACCAAGCCCGCCCAGCCGATCCAGATCAGCTTCTGCGTGACGTCGGCGACCTTGAAGACATGGGGCAGGGAATGCTTTCTTAAGATCCAGAGCAGGCCGAAGACGTCGATGACCAGGACCGACCCGAAGGCCACGATCAAGCTGACGAGATGAGCGAAAAGAATGATGTTAAAAGCCGTGGTGTCCATTCTTCTCTCCCTTCGCGGGCAAGAATATCAAAAGGCCCGGATCCCGTCAAACTTGAAATGTTCGCGTTTTTGACTTATATAAACGATCAGGGCCTTCCGGGGCCCAAGGCGTGCGGCCGTCCGGGTGAAGAAGTGACGGCGACGACGCTTAAGTCAGAAGGAGACGAACATGTCGGGAGCTCGGTCATTCATGGCCCGTCCGATGGCAGCCTTGGCCCTTGTTCTTGCCTTAACTGGAACGCCCGCGGTCATGGGCCAGGAGCCCTCTTCGCGGCTCGTTCAGCCCGATTGGCTGGCGGCCAACCTGACAAATCCGAACGTCAGGATCATCGACATGAGGGGAGACATCCGGGATTATTGGGAAGCCCATATCCCGGGGGCTGTTTTCCTGGATTCGGAAGCCCTCCGCTGGCCCGACAACGGGATCCCGGGAAAGCTGATGCCGCCGGCCGCCCTGGCTCAGCTCCTCGGAGAAATAGGCGCCGGCCGCGGCACGACGGTCATCATCTATTCCGAGATCAATCATTACCGGGCCGCCTATATGGTCTGGGCCCTTGATTATGTCAAGCACCGGTCCTGGGCCATTCTGCAAGACGGGTTCCAGGGTTGGAAGAGGCAGGGCCGTCCGCTCTCTCAGGAATACCCGAAGATCAAGCCGACGAGGTACGAATGGAAGGGAGAAACGGACCCCGGCGTCCGGGCCATCCTCGAAGATGTCAAGAACCGGGACGCCGCCAAGAGCGTTCTTATTGACGTCCGCCCGGCCGAGCTTTTTTCCGGAGAGAAAGGCACGTGGAAACGCAAAGGCCATATCAAAGGTGCCATCCATCACTTCTGGGTCGAAGACCTCAACAATAACGGGACATGGAAGGACGTCGAGGTCCTCAGAAAAGCCTACGTGGACAAAGGGGTCACTCCGGAGAAGTTGATCATCGTCTCCTGCGGCCAGGGTCAGATGGCTTCGCACCTCTACTTCACGCTGAAATACATCCTGGGATATCCGAAGGTCAAGAATTACGATGGGAGCTTCAACGAGTGGAGCAACATCGACAGCCTTCCCGTCGAAACGGGTCCGGACACATAAACGTATTAAGGAGGGGAAAATATTCAAGGAATTCAAGGATTTCGCCATGAAAGGCAACGTCCTCGACATGGCGGTGGGCATCATCATCGGGGCCGCCGCTGAGCCGGCGACAAAGGTATGCCCCTACTGCTTCACGACGATCTCCGTCAAGGCGATTCGCTGCCCGAATTGCACTTCGGAGCTTAAATAAGGAACGGGAATGAAAAAAAGATGGGCGATCATCGTATTCATCATCGCGCTCGCCGTCGCCGGCATTGGCCTCGCTTCGGGCGAGTACGGGGCGGTCCTGGAAAAGGCGAAGACGGTCTGCCTCGGATGCGTCGGGATCGGTTGAAGCCCTGCGCTCATGATGGATACTCAAAAAAAGCGTCGCTGGTATCAGGCCATGAGTGCGGCCGCGGCCAACATCTGGCTCCCGTCCTTCTTCAAGGCAAAGATATACCAAGGCCCTACGAAAGGCGTCTGTGTCCCGGTGCTCAACTGCTACTCCTGTCCCTCGGCCGTCGGCGCCTGCCCCATCGGGTCGCTCCAGAACTCCCTGGGATCGGTCAAGCTCAACCTGTCCCTGGCTCGGAGACAGTTCGGTCTCTATGTCGTCGGGGGCCTGGCGGCCGTCGGCAGCCTCGTCGGCCGGATCCCTTGCGGCTGGCTCTGCCCTTTCGGCCTATTCCAGGAGATGGTCCACAAGGTCCCTTCAAAGAAATTCCAGGTCCCGAAGTTTCTG
>JALHVH010000142.1 GCA_022867105.1 Candidatus Aminicenantota bacterium | reverse complement strand
TTGGAGATCGTCCCCTGGCGGACAAGCGACCGGATATACTCTGAGCCTGGAATGAGCGACCCATAGGTCGTTGTAGCTTGTAGAAACATAGTAACACCTATCTTACCCTAGATGTCACTAATGTATCTGACCCTGCACATACCACGAAGAGCGGCGGCGGAAGAGCTTGTCGGGACAAGAAACCCCGCCGCACCTGGATACCCCAGTTCATCCACATCGGTTGCGACGGGAAGCGGACCGGGACCGAGACCTACATCGACGCGGGTGCCCGGCCCAATGCTGAAGATGAACGCCTACACGATCCGCCACATCCTCATGCGCTTGGTCAGCAAAGAGGAGTTCGAAAAGAAGGTGCCGGCGCCGTCCTTGGGGATGCTGTGACCGGTCGAAGCGGCTACAATTCCTCTATTATTTCGATGACCTGGCCGTCGGCAAGACGGCAGCGGTAAACGTCCCGGATCTTCCCCGTCCGCGGGTCCAGGGCCCTTGTTCTCCGGATGACTTCCGTGACCGCGATCCTCCGGCCTTCGATGATCGCGAAGCGTGGCGTCTCGCCGCTCTTGTAGCCGGAATAGAACTCGCCTTGGACCCGGATCATGATAGGATTATATCATTTTTCAGGGAAGCGCATAAAATAGACTCTTCCTCGCCGCTTTCCCCCATATGGTCTTTAAGTATCAATTGCATAGGAGCCAATCGACGGCCCATATTGACTAAGCCGTTTTTAGTTTTCAACTAGCCAAAAACTAGCCAATTTTTTCGGCCCTATTTGATGCACCGATTGTCTATTAAGAAGCCGTGTTGAGGCTGACTGCTAGGATGCGCTTCTAATTAGGCAAGCGTTGGACTCCGGATCCAACGGTCGGAGGTTCGAATCCTCTCAGGCACGCCATTCAATTTCCCCCTGTTGACCCGGGAAAATCAACAATTTGTGCTGAGAGCCAAGCTCTGCTGCCTTTAAGCACGTGTAAGTCGTTTTAAGCCCTTCTTAGCCCCCAACACATCATAAATCTTGGCAGTCCATAGATACGCTTAGCTTCATTTACGGCCTGGAGCTAGTTTTCAAGCGAGAAGCAGAACGATTAGGACTTTAGTTTTCCCATCAAGGCAGCAAAGGGAAGATTGCCTGTGATACCCAGGAAGCCGATGATGAGCGCAATGAAATGGGCAGTGCCGAAATGAGCAACATTAGATTGAAAAAGATAATAAACTATCCCCGTGGCTCGCCGCGAGGGTAATTTACTCATCATCAGAAGAGTGATATTTTTGGAGTATCAATTTTATAAAGATGAGACAAATTTCTCCCTTATCGAATGAAGAATTCAGCGGGGGGAGTCTTCGGGCCTAGGTTTTCTCGGCTCCTGCTTCCGCTTTTTTCATGCTTCGACAGCAGCACGTCTGATAAAAAAGGCTCATAATAGCTAGGATCGCAGCTGCGGCGATGATGACCCATTTGGCCCACATGGCTGGCCACCAAAATATGGCCAAAACAACTACGGCCACAGCCAACAAGAACCGACAGAAACAGAGTTTCATGATTTCCCCTCCTTTTTCATTGAGGCTTACCAATTTTATAGAAAAGTATGACTCTATAGCAAGGTTAAAATATGATCCTGTGCAAGATCGCGGGCCTAAACGACGATTAGTTGACACTCCTGCCTAATCCATGTTTTGTCTGTTCGAAGCAGGCCAGGGGCACTTAAAATCCTCCTGTCAGCCCGGTTGACTTCCCGCCCATCCCTCTGTTAATCTGAAGCCGAGCTAAAGAAGGGGAACTGGCTTGGCCAACAAGTGCCCGACCTGCCATTTTGATAACTCTGACACTGCGCGATTTTGCGCCGATTGCGGCACACAGCTCCCTCCGCCCCAAGACCATCCTCCGGTCGTAACGGAGACCTTTCAAACACCCGCCCGCGAGCTGACGACGGGCTCCACCTTCGCCGGCCGCTACCAGGTCATAGAAGAGCTGGGTCACGGCGGCATGGGACGGGTCTACAAGGTCCTCGATACCGAAACCAACGAGAAGGTCGCCCTGAAGCTCGTCAAACCCGAATTCTCCGCCGACCCGAAGATCGTCGAGCGTTTCCGGAACGAGCTGACGACTGCCCGCAAGATCGTCCACAAGAACGTCTGCCGCGTGTTCGATCTGGGGAAAGATAAGGCCGGCTACTACATAACGATGGAATACATCCCCGGCCAGGACCTAAAAGGACTGGTCCGCCAAACGGGGCAGCTGACGGTGTGCAAGGCCCTTTCGATCGGGAAGCAGGTCTGCGAAGGGCTGGCGGAGGCGCACGGCCTGGGTGTCGTCCACCGTGACCTCAAGCCCGGCAACATCATGATCGACCGGAGCGGCCAGGCCCGAATCATGGACTTCGGGATCGCCCGGGCGGCCAAGGGGAAAGGCCTCACCGGGGCCGGAGTGATGATTGGGACACCGGAGTACATGTCGCCGGAGCAGGTGGAGGGGCAGGAGGTCGATCTGCGGTCCGACCTCTATTCCCTGGGCGTCATCCTCTACGAAATGCTGACGGCGCGCGTGCCGTTCGACGGTGAAACGGCGCTCAGTGTCGCCTACAAGCACAAGCACGACGCTCCCGAGGACCCACGAAAATTCAACGACCGGATACCGCCGGACCTAAGCCGAGTCGTCCTCAAGTGCCTGGAAAAGGAGAAGGAGAAAAGGTACCAGAGCGCGGATGAACTCCGGGCCCAGCTCGAGAACCTCGAGCGAGGCTTGCCGACGACGGAGAGGGTGGTTCCCAAGAGAAGTCCCCTGACGTCCCGCGAGATCACCCTGCAGCTCAGCTTGAAAAAGATCCTCGTCCCCGCCGTCGCGGCCGGCGCCGTCGTGATTGCAGCGGTGATGCTCATCTGGCACCCCTGGTCTCGCGGAACCCCTGCGGCCGGACCCCGGATCGCCAACTCTATCGCCGTCATCAGCTTCGAGAACCAGACCGGAGACGCGAGCTTCGACTATCTGCAGAAGGCCATTCCCGACCTTCTGATCACCAGCCTGGAGCGAAGGGGCGAGCTCTACGTGGCCACCTGGGAGCGGATGCAGGACCTCCTGGGGCAGCTGGGGGAGAAAGACGTCAAGGTCATCGACCGGAGACAGGGATTCGAGCTGTGCCGGCTGGAAGGCATCGAGACCATCGTCCTGGGAAGCTACATCAAGGCCGGTGAGACATTCGCGACCGACGTGAAAGTGCTGGACGTAGGAACCAAGAGGCTCCTCCGGAGCGCCGGCTCGAAAGGCGAAGGCGTATCCAGCATCATCAACAGCCAGATCGACGAGCTGACCCGGGAGATCTCCAGGGGCGTGGCGACGGCCCGGAATGCCGACGCCGCCGCCGAGGCCCCGATCGCGGACGTCACGACGAGCTCGATGGAGGCGTACAAGTATTATCTGGAAGGCCGGGAGAACTTCGACAAGCTTTATTACCCGGAGGCGCTGCGCGCCTTCGAAAAAGCCGTGGAGATCGACCCGGACTTTGCCATGGCCCATTATCTGCTGGCCAGGACACAAATCTCCTTGCAGAACGATAAAGCGCAAGAAGCCGCCCTCCGCAAAGCTTTTGCCTTAAGGCACAAGGCCACGGAAAAAGAAAGGCTGCTCATCGAGCGTAATTACGCCAGCGAGATCGAAAAGAACCCGGACAAGAGTCTTCGGCTCCGGCTGCAGCTGGTCGAACGGTATCCCCGGGATAAGGAATCCTTTTATGACCTGGGGCAGTACTATTTCTATCTTCCGGACCGCGATCGAGCCATCGAGGCTTTCCGCAAAGCCCTGGAGCTTGACCCCAACTATGGGCTCGTCCACCTTTATCTCGGCTATATCTACCTGGACCGGGGAGATTATCCCAAGGCCGTCGAGCATCTGGAGAAATACGCGGCGCTTAGCCCGGGCGAGGCCAATCCGCTCGATAGCCTTGCGGAGGCCTATTTCTGGATGGGCCGACTGGATGAATCCCTGGCCAAGTATCAAAAAGCGTTGGAGATCAAGCCCGACTTTGATACCTCTCTGTTCAGCGTCGGTTACGGGCGTGCCGTGACAGAAGACTATGTCCAATTCAAGAGATATCTGGACCGGTTCATCGCCGCGACCCCTCCAGCCCCCCGGAGGGAGGGGTACCTCTGGAAGGGATTCTTGCGCTATTGGCTGGGGGATCTCGAGGGCTGCAATGGTCATCTTCGCAAGGCCGAGGAATTTCCGGCGCCGAGCTATCATTGGGGGCTGCCGTTCATCCGATTATTGAAGGCCTTCATCCATTATGACCGGGGAGAGATCGATCTCAGCCGCGAGCACAACGAAGCCTGGATTGAAGATTTCGTCAAAGGCGGTCCGGACGGTAAATACTACTACGAGGCTTTCCATGAGTTCCTATCCGGGCTGCTGGAGCTGAAGGCCGGGCGGGTGGACCGGGCCGAGAAGATCGTGGCGGACCTGGAATCGTCCTACCGGGAAATGCCGGCTTACCGAAAAGAATGGGTGCCGTTTTTCATCAAATTCCTGAGCGCGGAACTGGCGCTCAAAGCGGACTTGCCCGAAAAAGCCGTTGCTATATTCCGGGAGCCCACGCCTTTCCGGCCCGAAGGCCTGCAATATCGCTCTTCCATGATCCTGTACAATCTTCCCATTATGAAGGACATATTGCCCCGGGCCTATGAGCAGATGGGCGATCTCGACTCAGCGATCGCCGAATACGAACGTCTGATCGCATTCCATCCCGAGGACCCGCACAGGTGGCTCATCCATCCGAAGTATCATTACCGGTTGGCCAAGCTCTACGAACGGAAAGGCTTGAAGGCCAAGGCCAAGGCCCAATATCAGCGATTCCTAGACCTCTGGAAGGACGCTGACCCCGGCCTGCCCGAGGTCGAGGATGCGAAGAAGCGGCTGGCGGCGCTGTAGCGGAAGGCCGACTCCTGGAAATCCGATATTGAAAGATTAGCCCGGCGGGCGGAGACCCGGCCCCGAGACCGGTGACGGGCCGCACGAAAGGGAGGGTTCGAGATGATTCAATTCATTCTGTCCTTCTTGGAAGGCCTGCTCTATCTCTCGCCCAGCATCAAGCGAAAAAGGGAACGCCACAAGGAATGGTCGGGGACCGTCGAGGCGAAGAAGACCTGGACCTTCTCCCGGCACGCCTATCTTGTGATCTTCCAGATGGACGATGGTCAAAGGAAAAAAATACGCCTGGACAGGAAAGAGGATTTTGACCTCTACGTGGAAGGCCGGAGATACACCAAGAAAGCGGGCGAAGACCTGCCGGACACCAGGCCGGCGGCCTGAGCGTCCGAAGCCGGATTCCCGTTTCGGTCCGGCGGCCGCGACTCCCCGAGGGCACTAGCCAAAAACTAGCCAGTGAGGAAAAACCGTAAGGGTAACGTATTGAATATAAAAAGCTTAAAATTCTAGATCATTGAGATTATAACATGTTGTCAAAACCGGACGGGCCCGATATAATAACTGGAGGGACGCATGCCGAATCTAAATTTAAAAAGTTCCGCGGCCTTTATGATCCTCATCCTCCTGGCCGTCCGGGCGCCCCTCTTTTCCCAGGCGGGAGAAGGGTTCTTCGACACGGCCCCCGCGGCCCACAAGGACGTTCGGCTCACGGTCTTCTATCCTTCGATCGGCTCGATCAAGGCCGTCGCGGCGCTCAGGAAATACGCCTGCCTCGACGTTCCGGACCTCGTCGTTATCGGCGTCTACCACGAGCAGGAGGCGACGAAGTACGCGGAATCCCGGCAGTACGTCAAGGACAACGGCTTCGACTGGTTCCGCTTCCATCCCGTTTCGGCGGAGATCGGCCGGGACGTCCTCTTCAAAAAGAACGCCTGCACGCCCGAGTTCGAAAAGATCTTTAAAGGGTCCGACGGCATCATCTTTTTCGGCGGCCCCGACATCCCTCCCTCCACCTACAAGGAAAAGACGAATCTCCTGACCGTGATCGAGGACCCCGTGCGCCATGAATTCGAGCTCTCCGCGATATTCCACCTCTTGGGCGGGCTCCAGGACCCGGCGCACAAGGCGCTCCTCGAGGACAAGCCCGGCTTCCCGGTCCTGGGGATCTGTTTGGGCTGCCAGAGCCTGAACGTCGGCACGGGCGGGACCCTCATCCAGGACATCTGGTCCGAAGTCTACGGCAAGCCGGACGTCGAGGATGTCCTCGCTCTCGACCCCGAACAATGGCACAACAATCCCTATGACCGGCTGTACCCCCAAGAAAAGCTGATGGCCCAAAACTTCCACAAGATCCAGCTTGAAGAGCATGGGATCTTCTGTTCGGAGATGGGCTTCGGGACGGCCGACCATCCGCGTATCCTCAGCTCCCACCACCAGGCGCTGGAAAAATTGGGCAAGGGGCTCAAGGTCATCGCCACGTCCATGGATGGGAAGATCGTCGAGGCCGTCGCGCATGAGAACTACCCCAACGTCCTCGGCATCCAGTTCCACCCGGAGAACCGGATGCTCTGGGAGGGCGAAGCTCAGTTCAAGCTGTCGCCAAAGGACGCGCCCTTCAGCTTCAAGGGCCTCCTTGAAGCGACCCCGCCGAGTTTCGCATTCAACAAGGGCATCTGGCGGTGGCTCAGCCGAAAATTGTATCAATGACGAAAGGAGCTCTCATGAAGCGATTCACGGTTCCGAGAGTGTCACACTGCAAGAGCGGCTGCCAACGGGCCTCCTGAGCATGAGGTGAAACGGCTCCTGGAAGAAAATAATAGTATCCGCAAGGAGGCCTCATGAGAAACCCGGTTTGGGCGATCATCTTTCTTTCGATATTGGCAGCCGCGTGCGCGAAGCCGGCCAAGGCGCCGCGATCCCGGGGCGTCCTCTTCAAGGACGACATCGACTTCCTGACGAAGCACTCAAAGGTTGTCGTGCTTTCGGACGAGGACGGGAACGCCCGGGTGGCCGTGAACCCCGACCTGCAGGGCCGGGTCATGACCAGCACGGCCGGAGGTCCGGACGGTCCGAGCTTCGGCTGGATCAACCGCGAGCTCCTCGCCTCGGGCGTCAACAACGTCCACATCAACGCCTTCGGCGGCGAGGACCGTTTCTGGCTCGGCCCCGAAGGCGGTCCGTTCTCCATCTTCTTCAAGAAGGGCGACCCCTTCGATCTCGACCACTGGTTCACCCCGCCCGCCGTCAACGAGGGCTCTTTCGACGTCGTCTCCAGGGAGGAAGAAGCCGTCCGCTTCAAGAAGGCCATCCGCCTCGTCAATTATTCCGACGCCGTCTTCGACCTGGTCGTCGACCGCGAAGTGAAACTCCTCGGAGGGCCTGAAGTCGCGGCCTTGGGCCTAACGGTCCCCGGCGGCGTCAAGATGGTCGCCTTCCAATCCGACAACTCGGTCACGAACACGGGAACGGACCCCTGGACCAGGGACACGGGGCTCCTTTCCATCTGGGTCCTGGGCATGTTCAACCCCTCTCCCGCGACGACCATCGTCATCCCGTTCAAGCCGGGCCCGGAGGCCGAGCTCGGCCCGGCCGTCAATGACGCGTACTTCGGGAAGGTCCCGGCCGGCCGCCTGATCGTCAAGGACGGGGTCCTCTTCTTCAGCGGCGACGGGGCGTTCCGGAGCAAGATCGGGCTTTCGCCCAAGAGGGTGAAGCCTTTCGCCGGGAGCTACGATGCCGCCGAACGCGTCCTGACCCTCGTCCACCTGACCCTCCCGGAGAAAGCTGCGGATTACGTCAATTCCATGTGGGAGGTCCAGGAGAACCCGTTCGCCGGAGACGTGGTCAACAGCTACAACGACGGACCGGCATCTCCGGGCGCCAAGCCGCTCGGACCGTTCTACGAACTCGAATCCTCCTCTCCCGCGGCCGCCCTCGCCCCGGGGGCCTCGATACGCCACGTCCACACGACGATGCATTTTCAGGGGGATGAAAAGTCGCTCGACATGATCGCCAGGCAGGCGCTGGGGGTGGGGATCCAAGAGATCAAAGAAGTGTTCCATAAGTAGACGCCGCCTTCAGGTCGCGTCTTTTCCAGCTCTTTTCTCTCATATTTGACAGCGCGCACCGCCTCCCATACAATGTTCCTGTGTTAAGAGCAAGATTCTTCTGTCCGCCCGGGTCGATGGGCATCCGTCCTCATCTCATCGGCTACGTCAACCTTTTCAGCGGGCTCTGATCCCGCCGCCGCAACCCTTCGTCGAGTTCTTTCCCCAAAAAATCCATTCCCAAGGAGGCATCATGAAAAAGATCGTCATATTAGGCTCAGGCCTTGTGGGCGGGCCGATGGCCCTCGACCTGGCCAAGGACAAGGATTTCAAGGTCACCGTCGTCGACGTCAACGCCCAGGCGCTGGCCAGGCTGAAAAAGGTCAAAGGGGTCACGGCCATCCAGGAGGACCTGTCGGACACGAAGGCCGTGAAGAGGATCGTCCAGAGGCAGGACATGGCCATCAGCTCCGTCCCCGGCTTCATGGGGTTCAAAACGCTCCAAGCCGTCCTCGAAGCCGGTAAGGCCGTCGTCGACATCGCCTTTTTCCCCGAGGACGCGTTCGAGCTGGACAAGCTGGCCCGGAAAAGCGGCGTCACCGCCGTCGTGGACTGCGGCGTCGCTCCCGGCATGAGCAACCTCCTCGCCGCCCATGCCCGGCAGAAGCTGGACGAGGCCATGAGCATCCTCATCTACGTCGGCGGCCTGCCCGAATACCGCGAGTGGCCCTATGAATACAAGGCCGTCTTTTCTCCGGCGGACGTCATCGAAGAATATGTCCGGCCGGCCCGCTACATCGAGAACGGGCGAATGGTCATTCGCCCCGCCCTCTCCGACCCGGAGCGCATGAATTTCCCCGTCGTCGGGACCCTCGAGGCCTTCAACACCGACGGCCTCCGCACCCTGGCCAGGACCCTCGACGTCCCCAACATGAAGGAAAAAACTCTCCGCTATCCCGGCCATATCGAGAAAATGGCCGTCCTCCGGGAGACAGGCTTCTTCGACGGCCAGGAGATCGAGATCAAGGGCGTCCGGATCAAGCCCGTCGACTTCACGGCCAAGCTCCTCTTCCCGAAATGGAAGCTCCACGAGGGAGAGGTCGACATCACGGTCATGAAGATCATCGTCGAAGGCAAGAAGAGGGGCAAGACCGTGACCTACACCTACGACCTCTTCGACCGCTACGACGAAGCGACCGGCATCCACTCCATGGCGCGGACCACGGGATACACGGCCACGGTGGCCGCCCGGATGATCGCCCGGGGCCTTTACGCGCGCAAAGGGATCTCCGTGCCGGAGTTCATCGGCCAGGTCCCCGAATGCGTCCGGTTCATGCTGGCCGGCCTGAAGGAGCGCGGCATCGTCTATCGCGAAACCATCAAGACCGGAAAGTAGGTTGTGATATACTATCCCATTGTCGTTTCTAATTTTTTGGAGAAGATAATGAAGAAATTGCTGGTCTTATCGTCGGTCCTGGCGGTCCTGGCCGTCGGGTGCACCCGGAAGGCCGAGAACATTTCTCTCAAGGAGGGCACGCCGGCCTACCAGCTGGCCAAGGACTTGAGCGTTAAGGTCCCGTCTTTGGACCCAGCCGCCAACAATGTCCTCGTCCGGGCCAAAAACTTCGAGATCACGACCGCCGAGGTCATTCAAACGATCCAGGACAACGTCGGGAGCCGCACGGCCCAGCTTAAGGACATGGATGCGGGGCAGCTGAAGAGCATCGTCGAACGGAGCGCGGTCCAGCTCGGGGAGAAGAGGCTCCTCCTGGGCGAGGCCCTCAAGGCCAAGGCTGTCGTCCCCCCCGGGGACCTCGACAAGGCCCTCAAGGCCGAATACGACCGGGCCGGCGGCGAACAGGGGTTCCTCAATGCCCTGAAGACGAACGGCATCTCCATCGACCACGTGAAAAAGAGCCTTGAAGAGCAATTGCTCACCAACAGCTTCCTCGAAGGAACCCTTGCGAAGGAGACCCAGATCAAGCCGGAGGACGTTGAGAAGGCCTACGGAGAGGACAAGACCGCTTCTGTCAGGCATATCCTGCTCCTCACCCAGGGCAAGAACGAACAGGAAAAAACGGAGGCCCGGAAGAAGATCGAAGACATCCTGGCCAAAATCAAGGCCGGCGAGGACTTTGCCGCCCTGGCCAAGCAGTTCTCCGAAGACCCGGGTTCCAAGGACAACGGAGGGCTCTACCAAGACTTTGCCCGCGGGGCCATGGTCAAGCCGTTCGAGGACGCGGCCTTTTCGGTCCCGGTGGGCCAGATCAGCGGCATCGTCGAGACGACCTACGGCTACCATATCCTCCAGATCGTCGATCGAAAGAAAGAAACCCGGCCCCTCAATGAAGTCAGGTCCGAGATCGAGGCCAGGCTCAAGAAAAGCAGGCAGGTCGATACCTTCTCGACGTACGTGACCAAGCTGAAGGAAAAGGCCGGGTTCAAGACGGTCGGCTTTTAAGCGGAGGCCTCGGCAGGACTCAGGCAGGCCATGGATTATCTCATCATCTCCATTCTGGCCCTGATCCAGGGGACGACGGAGTTCCTGCCGGTTTCCTCGTCGGGCCACCTGGTCCTCGCTCAGCGATGGCTGCACTGGGATATTGACAACGTTCTCCTCGACGCCGTCCTCCACCTCGGGACGGCCGCGGCAATTTGCGTCATCTACAGAAAAGAAATCCGGACGCTCGTGGGGGACGCTCTTTCCAAGGACGGGGCGCGAAGGAAGCCTTCCCTCCGATACATCGGCTTGATCATCCTCGCCGCCATTCCCGCTGGGCTGGCGGGGATCGTCTTCAAAGGGTTCTTCGAGAAGATGTTCCTGAATGCCCGGGCGGCCGGTGCTTTATTCTTCGTTACTGCGGCTTTCCTTTTTGCTTCCGGACTTCGGAAAAAGCCTCCCGTCGCTCTCAGCCGGCCGAAAGCCCTCGTGATCGGCCTTGCCCAAGCCCTGGCTATCCTTCCGGGGGTCTCACGCTCGGGGACGACGATCAGCACGGCGCTGCTCGTCGGAGTGGACAGGAAGGAAGCGGGACGGTTCTCCTTCCTTCTGGGGCTCCCGATCATCGTCGGGGCCGCTCTGCTGGAGCTCAAGGACGTCTCCGGCGCGTCCATATCCCCGGGGCTTCTCGTTGTCGCGTTCGGGTTGAGCACAGTCGTCGGCATCATAGCTCTGAAACTGCTCTTGCGGATCATTGAGCAGGGCAGGCTCCATTATTTCGGGTACTATCTGGTTGCCCTGGGCCTGGCCTGCGTCTTGTTCTTATAGTTTGGGGACGCGCGCCTGGGGCCGACGCCCCCGCCGGAGGATATGCCATGAGGACATTGTTTATTTCCCTGATCATCACGATAACGTTGATGCCCCTGGCCGCCCAGGAAGTCCGTCCCGTCAAGGACGACGTCGGCTTCTGCTGGAACGCGGCGAGCATGAAGACGCTCGTGGACTATCTTGAAGCCCGGGAAAAAGAGACTTTCCGAACCGACGGACTGGTCGCGGCGATCTCCCCGCACGATGATTTTCTTTACGCCGGCCGGATCACCTATCCCCTCTTCAAGATCTTGAGGGCGAAAGAGGTGGTCATCTTCGGCGTCACCCACGGCGCCGTCCGCAAAGAGATCGGCGATCCGCAGGGCATCCTGATCCTGGACAAATTCAAGTTCTGGCCGGGACCGGCCGGGCCCATCGAGGTTTCCGGGCTCAGGGAATACCTCAAGGCCCGTCTCGACAAGGGGCTGTTCATGGTCAGCGACAAGGCCCACGAGCTCGAGCATTCGATCGAGGCCCTCCTCCCCTTCCTGCAATACTTCAACCCCGACGTGAGGATCACGCCGATCATGGTCGCCCCGATGCCCTTTGCGCGCATGGAGGAGGTCTCGAAGAACTTGGCCGCCGTCATCGCCGCCTATATGAAAGAGAACAGGCTCGCCGCCGGGAAGGACATCGCTTTTCTGATCTCATCCGACGGCAATCACTACGGCCAGGACTTTAACAATTCCCCGTTCGGCGAAGGGCAAAAGGCCTGGGAGACGGCCCTCGACCTCGACAGGCGCCTCATCGCGGACCATCTCACGGGGACCATGGACGACGCCAAGGTCGAAGGGTTGACCAAAGAACTCTGGGGCAAGACCTACCTCGACTACCGGAACACCTACTGGTGCGGCAAGTATTCGATTCCCTTCGGAGTCCTTGCGGCCCGGAAGATCATCGCCCTGGATTCGGGTAAAAAGCTCAACGGAACGCTCTTCCGTTACTCCGATACCTACAGCGAAGGCGCCCTGCCATTGACGAAACTCGGGATGGGGACGACCGCGCCGTTCTCCCTGCGGCACTGGGTCAGCTTCTGCTCGATCGGTTACTATCTCGAATGATCCTGTCGATAATGGATGTGCTGGAGCGGCCTTTGAGATAGGGCACGATGACGACCCGGCC
>JALHVH010000141.1 GCA_022867105.1 Candidatus Aminicenantota bacterium | reverse complement strand
TGAAAACACGATCCGATTTCAAACAAGCTCGCTTTCGCCTGCATCATTTCTCATCCTCTTTTCTAAAAACGCGGGAAAAAGCGGGGGACCTGGCCCATATACCGGCGGTATGTCGGTATTCGCTGCACCAGATCCATTTCCTCCGGATGGGCCTGGACGAAGACAAAACCCCAGCCGAGGGCGCAGGCCACGAGGACAGGTGCTGACGGGCGCATCAAGGACAGAGCAAGAAAATCCAGGAGGAGACCGCTATAGATCGGATGACGGATATATTTAAACAGGCCTCCGGCAACCAGCGTGTCTTTCTCAGTCGGTCGGAAGGACCGCAGCCCGAGCAGGATAAGCGCCCAAACCATGAGAATCGTCCCCCCCATGAGAAGCCCCCACGCCAAGGTCTTGATGACCGGGCTCGGTACGAAAAAAACCGGGGCGGATTCCCTTGAGGCCATAACGACACCGAAGGCCCAAACCGGAATGCCCAGAATATTCCTCGTGACAAACGTCGCCAGCCGTCCACAGCGTTCACCCCAGCGCTCCGAATAGAAATGCGTAAAGGCGCTCGCCCAGTTGAACGCAAACCCTGTCAGCAAAGGGAATAGGAAAAGAAACACCTATTTATCCCCTCCCGGTCCAAGACCACGTCCCCTTGATCCGGGACCAAACATAGCGCCGTTCGACGCCCGGTCGCCGACGAATTGCCGGGCGTAATAATTCGCGGTCAGTTTTTCCCCGGTGGCGCGTTCGATCATCTCGTTCCAGGGCCAGCGCATGCCGGGCTTGAACACGAAATCAATCAAGTAGCGGCCGACTTCGGGCCGTCCGGAAAAATTCTGGTTTTCCACGTCGGCGCTTTTCAGTACCTGCCCGGCGATATGATAAAAGAGCTGCGAGGCCAGCAATTCGCCCATCAGGTAATTGTGGTAATAGCAGGGATACAAGGCGATATGGACCTTGGAAGCCCAGTCGGGCTCGTTGCGCCCGGCCGGCATTTTCAGCAACTGATATTTTTCCGCCAGTTCCCACCAGCGGCGGTTCAGGTCCTGGTCCGGGTTTTCATACATGCTTTTTTCAAAGCGGAACATCACCTGCGCGAAGCGGCTGAAAACCACCTGTTGCAGGCGCAGGGCGTTGCGGCTGGGAACGGCGATCCGTTCGGTTTCGGCGGCGCTGATGTCCACCAGGTCGCGCAGCCAGGAAGGGGAAGCGGCGAAGCGGCCGAACAGGTTGGCCACGGCCTCGGTGGTGAAAGCATGGGCGGCGTCGCGCAATGTCCAGGGCAGCTGCGGATCGTTGAACTTGGAATAAACGGAGTGACCGAACTCGTGGAGCAGTGTGTTCATCCAATAAGAGTCGGGCTTGACGCTGCAGAGCACCCGGGCGTCACCGCTTCGGTCGATGTCGCTGGAAAAGGCGTGCTGGTATTTGCCTGGCTTCTCGAACAGATCGCTCCTGGCGATGACGTCATCGATTCTCAGCCCAAGGCCTTCAAAGTAAGTCCTGCTGATCTGCACCAGGTCCTTGTCCTTGTAGTAAACGTCCAGGTCGACCGGGTAAATGACCGGCGCTTCCTGGAAATAGCGGTTCTGGTAATGCCAGGGCATTAGCTGCTCCTTGTCCAGGCCGCAGCGCTCCGCCAGAAAACCGTCGATGTCTTTTTTCAGGTCGGTAAATCCATCCCGGGTCAGGGTATCCAATTCATCAAAAAGACTTTCGATCGCTTGGGGGTCCTGCTCGTTCAACGTCAGCTGCATCTGCTGGAAATTGGCGAATCCCAGCTGCCGGGCCGCCGCATTGCGCAATTTGACGAGTTTCAGGATATCGGGGGCGACCAGGAGGCCGATCTCCTTGCTGGCTTTCCAGACCGTTTCCAGCCGGCGGGAATCGTCGGAGGTGCGCAGGATCTGTTCGATATCGTTGTCGGTCAGGGTTTTTCCGTCCACTTGGGCGCGGAAGGTATTGAATTTCTGCTCGATCTGCGCCTGCAGCTTGACCATTTCTTCCATCCTGGCTGACGGGATCTGGTTTTCCAGATAACGATCATAAATGATGTCCAGTTGCCGTTTGAGCAGCGGTTCGCGAATCTGTCCGCCCTGCTTGAAGGCCTTGAGTTTTGTGAACTCGCCCGGGTCGGCCGTGATTCTTTTCAGCTGAATCTGCAGGGCGGATGAACGGTTGAAATCTTCGTCCTTGCCGCTTATCGAAGCCTGAAAGCCGGCCAGGGCGACGTCCTTGCTGAGCGGGATAATCTTGGCTTCATAGTCCCGCAGAAATTGCCGGAAAGCGGCCTCGCTGCAATCTGAAGCCTGATTGTTCGCAGCATTTTGCTTGTTCGCGGCGGCCATAGCCGTGACGAGCACGGCCAGCGAGAGCATCCCGATATGAATGCAAAGATGTGTCCGTTCCATTTTCATGGTCCCTCCTTGGGTTATGTCATGAATTATAGAACTTGTTTTTCGACTTGGCAATCTCTGCGAAAAGGTTGGCTAATCCCTCGCTCAATTTGACATCGCCAAGCGGCCGGCGATATATTGCCGTCGTGGCCGAGAGGAGCGATTCAATGTCCAAGGGGTGGAAAAAATGAACATGGCACGAATCCCATTATTATTGATGACGATCTTCGTTGTTTCAGGACTCGTCTTCAGCGCCGATGGAGAGCAGCCGGGAAAATCGGGCATGGCTTCAGGCTGCGAAAAAAGTATTGACGGCAAGACGAAAATCATCGGTTTTCATATCGACATGAACATCAGCCAGTTCAAGGGCGATTATCTGAAGCAAGAACTGAAGATGCTGGCGGATCTGGGGTATAACACGATCATCTGGGAAGTCGAGAACAATATCAAGTGGGAAACGTGCCCGGAGTGCGTCTCGCCGGATGCTTTTGCGAAGGAAGAGTTCAAGGAGATCCTCGCCTACAGTCGAAAGCTCGGACTTGAGCCGATCCCCCTGCTTCAGACGATAGGACATTGCGAATACGTCCTTAAGAACGAAAAATACGAAAAGCTGAAGGAGCTGCCGGAGAGGATCGACCAGTATTGCCCGCGGAATCCGGACGTCGTGCCGTTTTTGAAGAAATGGACAAACGAGTATCTTGAGGTATTCGGGAACGTGAAATATTTTCACCTTGGCGCCGATGAAGCCTATTCGTTGGGAAAGTGTCCCCGATGCCGCGCCTATGCTGAAGAGTATTCGCTTTCAGAACTTTTCATGAGCCACATGAACGCGGTGAGTCAGCCGTTAATTGAAAAAGGGGTTCGGCCGATCATCTGGGGCGATATGATCCTACATCACCCGGAGGCCCTGGATAAGCTCTCGAAGAAGGTCATGATCTTCGACTGGCTTTATGATAGATATTACGGGAGCGGTTCGGTCCAGGTCTGGGGCCGGGGAAACCAGGGAAGAGATGACCTTGATGCCGGGACCCTTGAGCGGTTCGGCGCGTTTCTCTACCCGTTCGGCGATGAACCGGCGCGGGATCCGGATCCTTTTTATACCGCGGATTATCTCGAGTCCCGCGGAATCGACGTCGTCATCTGTCCGAGTTCGAGCAGCTACGGAGACAGCGTTTTTGCCCCGCGCATATTCTACCACATGAGGAATACCTACGATTCGTTCCGCAAGGGAATGTCCGGAAAACCGAAAGGGGCCGTTTTGACGAGCTGGACGGTCCACCTTTTCCCGTGGGATCTTCAGAAAACATCCATCGAGCTGCCGAATTTTATCGTCAACGATCCGAATTGCGAATTAGATTCGTATCAGGAATACTATGTGCGGAACCATTTCGGAGTCGGCGATACGCGGTTTTTTGCCGCCGCGGGGATGCTCGCGAAAAGGGGTTTGTTCAATTATGCCGCGGACCTTGGATTTTTCAAGGAAGCGATGCCGGCCCCGAAAGAGTACGTCATGAACCGGCTCGATGAGATCGCGAAAAAAGGCGAACTCGAGAAGGAATTAGAGACCTGCGAGAACAGGCTTGAAGAATATCGCAAAGGCTTCATGATGTTCGGTGAATATGCGAAGGCCGCCCACAAAGGACAGGATGAACTTATATTCTGGGAACTCGCGGCCAGGAATCTCATCAACAGAGCCGAAGCCGGCAGGATCCTTTTAAAGAACCGGATGAATAGGAATGACCAGGATGTCAAGGCTGAAGCCGAAAAAATCCTGGAAAGACTCCAAGCGCTTCGGAAGGAAACGGAAGCGGCCTATTCGACACGAGTGAAGCCCTCGAGAACGAAAGAGATCATGGAGTGGATGTACGATTCCATGGAGGCCGCCCTCAAAGAAGCCGGTCAATAGAAGAAAAAAAATGGAAGGCTTAGAAAAGAAATCGCTTGGCGGCAGGATCGCGTCGCTCGACGCCCTTCGCGGATTTGATATGTTCTGGATCATCGGCGGAGATGCGATATGCCGAAGCCTGCCGGCGATCAAGGATACCCCTTTGACCCGGCTTCTGGCGCGTCAAGTCGATCATAATCCCTGGGCGGGATTTACTTTTTATGATCTGATATTCCCGCTGTTCCTTTTCATTATCGGCGCCGTTTTTCCGTTTTCACTTTTAAAGCGGATCGAAAAAGGGGAGAGCAAAAAGCATCTTTACTTTCATATCGTCAAGCGGTCGCTGATATTGATCCTGCTGGGCCTTGTCGCGGCCGGATTGCTGGAGCTCGATTTTGCAAATATGCGGTGGATGGGTGTTCTTCAGCGAATCGGGTTGTGCTATTTCCTGGTCTCGATCCTTGTGGTCAACACGAAATGGCGGACGCAGCTCGGAGTCTTCTTCGGGATATTGCTTCTCTATTGGGCGGCGACAATGCTTGTTCCCGTTCCTCATTTCGGGGCGGGAAATTTGACGCCGGAAGGATGCCTGCACTCGTATATTGACCAGAAGGTGCTGCCGGGAAGGATCTCCGCCGAATTTTATGGGCCCGGCGACAGCCTCGGAGTGATATCGACCCTGACGGCGGCGTGTTCCTTGCTATTGGGCGTGTTCGCCGGATATTGGTTGAAATCAGAAAGGAGCGGCCGCAAAAAAACGCTTGGTCTGCTCATGGGCGGATTCTTTTGTCTGGCCATAGGGTATCTGTGGGGGATGGTCTTTCCGATCATCAAGCATATATGGACAAGCACGTATGTGCTTTGGGCGGGCGGATGGTGCCTGCTTCTCATGGCGGTTTTTTACTGGATTATCGACGTCAAAGGCCGCAGCCGATGGGCGTTTTTCTTCGTCGTCATAGGGATGAACGCGATCCTGATCTATTTCGGACAGGAGGTCGTCGACTTCGACGGGATAGCGAAGTTTTTCCTTTCCGGCGTCGTTCGGACGACGGGAGCCATCGGCCTGGTCCTCCTTCCCATCGGAGCTTTGGCCGCAAAATGGCTGGCCCTGCGGTTCTTATATCGGCATAAGATATTCTTCAAGGTCTAAGGAAAGAAGTCAGGGTCCAGCCTAGTCGGCCTGGCGTTCGGCGGCTTCGACCGTGTTCAAGAGGAGCATGGTCACGGTCATGGGGCCGACGCCGCCGGGGACGGGGGTGATGGCCTCGGCCTTCGCCAGCATACCGTCAAAGTCGCAGTCGCCCACCAGACGGTAGCCCTTTGGCGAGGTGGGGTCGGGGACGCGGTTGATGCCGACGTCGATGACGACGCAGCCTTCGCGGATCATGTCGGCCGTGATAACCCGGGGGGCCCCCATCGCCGCGACCAGGATGTCGGCCTGTTTCGTAAAGGAAGGCAGGTCCTTCGTGCCGGTATGGCAGATGGTGACCGTGGCGTTGGCGCCCTTCTTCTTTTGGACGAGGAGGGCGGCCAGGGGCTTGCCGACAAGGTTGCTCCGGCCGCAGATGACGACGTGCCTGCCCTCGGGGCTGTAGCCGCTCCGGGTCAGCATCTGGACGACACCGTAGGGCGTGCACGGGATGGCGCAGGGCTCGCCCCGGAGGAGCCTGCCGACGTTGATCGGATGGAAGCCGTCGACGTCCTTCTCGACCGAGATGAAGCTGATGACCTTGTCGGTGTTGACCCATTTCGGGAGGGGCAGCTGGACGAGGATCCCGTTGAACCTTGGGTCGCGGTTGAGGCGGTCCACGGTCGCCAGGACCTCTTCCTCCGTGCTCGTCGGGAGGAGGCGGATCGTCTCCTCGAACATGCCGATCTCCTCGGCGCCCTTGGCCTTGGCCGTGACGTAGGAAACCGAGGCCGGGTCCTCCCCGACCAGGACGACGCCGAGCCCGGGGGTGACGCCGCGGGCCTTGAGGCGATCGACGCGCTCTTTGAGTTCGACACGGATCTGGGCGGATATTTCCTTGCCGTAAATGATTTTCGCGGGCATTGCGGTCTCCTTTGGATTTCAGAGATACCTTACCAACGCGCCCCGGCGCTTGTCAACCTTGGATCGGGGCCATCGACCCCTATATCCCCATGCGCACACGGCCACTTCCCCAAACACGGGACTTTGCGTCCATGCCCGCTCTCCGCGCGAAATCAGAACACCCGGATTCCCATATATGATAGGATTTTATATAATGGAAGTATCGCGATGCGACAGCGCCCATCGGTCCTCCAACGGCTCATGATCCTCCCCTTGGGGTTCCTCGGGCTGGCCCTTCTCCTCGGAGCCGGCGGCCCAGAAGGCCCCCCTCCCCGGCCCAACCTGCTTCTGATCACGATCGACACCCTTCGCGCCGATAGGGTCGGATCTTATTCCGACCGTCATGTCAGGACGCCGCAGATCGACAGCCTGGCTTCAAGAGGAGTCGTTTTCACCAGGGCTTTTTCCCACTCCCCAACCACCCTCCCCGCGCACACCAACATCCTTCTGGGCACGACGCCTTCCTATCATGGCGTTCATGACAACACGAATTTTATCGTCCGCGGCGAGTTCCTCACGCTGGCCGAGCACCTCAAGAACTTCGGTTATGCGACGGGCGCGTTCCTCGGGGGATTCCCTCTCGAATCGCGTTTCGGGCTCGACCAGGGTTTCGATACCTATGATGACCGTTTCGACCGGACCGACACCGAGCGAAAGCGGGACGCGCCGGGCTGAAAACGTCCTCGCGAGCGCGCTCGCGTGGCTCGGAAACAAAGAAGCTCCCTGGTTCCTCTGGATCCATTTCTGGGACCCGCACGAGCCTTATTCTCCCCCGGAGCCCTATCGAACCCGATACGCGGACCGTCCGTATGACGGGGAAGTGGCCTATG
>JALHVH010000140.1 GCA_022867105.1 Candidatus Aminicenantota bacterium | reverse complement strand
GGATCGAGATCGACGCTCCCCTTGCGGGACCTGAGGCTCGAGAACAGGGCGAAGACCACGGCGTCCGCTCCCGCGGCCCGGGCCGCGGCATCGTCCAGGGTTTCCTGCCCCGTATCAGCATCGGCAAAAAAGGCCATGAGGTCGGGGTCCCGTTTCTTCATTTCCGTGACGAAGGCCTGTCCCGCGAAATAATCTCCCAGGTCGCTGCTCAGGGAGAAAACGGCCGTCTTCTTGCCCGGGGCCAGAGGCAGCGCCCTGCCTTCGTTCTTGACAAGGGTGACCGCCGCTTCGAAAGCCTGGTATGCCCGCCCAAGGCTGGGCTTCGAACCGACGGCGCGGGAGATGACATCGACATCGACGAAACGGTTCCGGTCGAGGCCGAGCCTCGCTTTGGCTTCGAGGATCCTCCGGACCGATTCGTCGATCCTGGCCATCGGGACCTTGCCGGAGCGGACAGCCTCGATGACCGTCCGGATGGTCAAGGCCGGGTCGCGCGGCATGAGAAGAACATCGACTCCGGCCAGCAGGGCCTTGAGCGACATGTCTTCGTCCGAATAGGCGTTCGTGACGCCGCCCATGTCCAGGGCGTCCGTAACGATCAGGCCCTTGAAGCCGAGCTCCTTGCGCAGGAGCCCGGTCATGATCGCGGGAGACAGGGTCGCCGGCATGTTCGGCGTCGGGTCGAGGGCGGGGACGGCCAGGTGGGCAGTCATGATGGCTTGGACGCCGCCTTCGATGGCCGTCCTGAATGGATAGAGCTCGACCTTGTCCAACCGCGCTCTGTCGCCCGTGACCGTCGGAAGGAGCAGGTGCGAGTCTTGGGCCGTGTCCCCGTGCCCCGGGAAATGCTTGGCCGTGGTGATCATGCCGTTCTCCTGACTGCCGCGGATGAAGGCCCGCGTCAGGCGGCCGACGGACCCGGGGTCCTCGCCGAACGAGCGCGTGTTGATGATGGGATTGTCCGGGTTGATGTTGACGTCCACGACCGGGGCGTAGTTCATGTGGATCCCGACCGCCCGCCCCTCGATCGCCGTGATCCTTCCCATATCATAGGCCATCTCCTCGGAGCCGGCCGCGCCGATGGCCATGAGCGGCGGAAAGAGCGTCGCGCCGGCGATCTTGGCCCCGGCGGCGCTCTCGAGGTCCGCGGCGACGAGGAGGGGCACCTTGGCGGCGCCCTGCAGGCGGTTCAAAAGATACGCCGCTTCATAGGCCTCGCCCGCGGCGAGGATGAGCCCGCCGATCTTCCGGTCCCTGATCAGCGATTCGAGTTCCCCGAGGGAGTCGTTGTCGAGGTTGACGAAGGTGCCCGGGTACCGGACGGTCACCATCTGCCCGGCCTTTTCCTCGAGCGTCATTTTTTTCAGGGTCCTGGCGACCCAACCCGGGTTCCCGGCGCCGAGGCCCGGAAGGACCCTCGGCGGCGTCGTCCGGGCACAGCTCATTCCAAGAACGGCCATGGAAAACGCGGCGACCGCGATCGTCCCGTTCCGTTTCTTCATGGTTTTCGCTCCTCTTGTCCAGCCTATCTAATATAAACGAAATAATTCATGCTACATCCCACTTTGAGCGGCACTGAATGCCGCCCTCGAGCCCCCGTAGCGGAGGGGGGCCCGTCGGCTTATCCGACGGGGGGAACCGACGGGACTGGTTCCCCGGGGTCCGGGGGCAGAGGGCGGCTTCAGACCGCACTCACATTATAACTTTATTTATTGCGTTCACATTAGCTCTTTTTTATTCAATAACATACCTGATTATGAACAACACCGAAAACAGATAGATCAGCCAGTGGACCTGCTTTCCTTTACCCGTGACCAGCTTGAGAAGCGAATAGGAAATGAACCCGAAGGAGATGCCCTCTGTGATGCTCACGGTCAGGGGCATGATGACGATGCTCAGGAAGGCCGGGACGGCCTCGGTCAGGTCCTCCCAATCGATCCGGACGACGCCCTTCATCATCATATAGCCGACGATGATGAGCGGCGGAGCGATGACCGGGTGGAGCGACATGCCCTTGAAGTGGAATTCGCCGCTGATCATTTCGGCCAGAGGGCTGAAGAAGAGGGCGGCCAGGAAGAGGAATGAGGTCATGACGTTGGCCAGGCCGGTCCGGGCGCCCTGGGCGATGCCGGTGACGCTCTCGATGTAGCTCGAGACCGTGGACGTTCCCAGGACAACGCCGCCGACCGTGCCCACCGCGTCGGCCATCATGGCTTGGTTGGCCCGCGGCAGTTTCCCATCCTTGAGGAACCCTCCAGAGCTACCGACCCCGATGAGGGTGCCGACCGCGTCAAAGACGTCCAGGAAGAAAAAGATAAAGACCACAGACAACAATCCCGACCGGAAGGCGCCCGCGATGTCAAGCTTGAGGAACGTGGGCGCGAGGCTCGGGACGGGCGCCAGGAGCCCGTGATACTTGACGATGCCCAGAGGGACTCCCGCGACGGCGGTGGCCAGGATACCGATGAGGATGGCCCCGGGGACCTTGCGGGCCATCAGGACGGCCGTCAAGGCCAGGCCTAAGAGGACAAGGACGACGGGCTTGCTCGTCAGGTCGCCGATCCCGACCATGATTCCCGGCGTGTCCACGACGATCCCGCCATACTGGAGGCCGATGAGAGCGATGAGGAGCCCGATGCCGACGGCGATCCCGAACTTGAGACACATGGGCACAGCCTCGACCACGGTCCCCCAAACTCCGATGACGGCTAAAACGATGAAGATGCAGCCGGAGATGAAGTTCGCGCCCAGGGCAACCTGCCAGGAATAGCCCATGGTCCCGCAGACGATGACCGCGAAGAAAATATTATGACCCATGGCCGGGGCCTGGGCGATGGGATATTTGGCCAGGAGACCCGTGAGGAGGGTCGCCAGGGCGCTGGAAAGGCACGTCGCAACCATGACCGCGCCTTTGTCCATCCCGGTCATGGACAGGATGGCCGGCTGGACGAAGATGATATAGGACATGGTCATGAACGTCGTGGCCCCGCCCAGGAGTTCGTTCTTGACCGTTGTCCCGTTCTCCCGGAGCTTGAAACAGCGTTCGAGCCAGGCTTTCATGTGAGACTAGAACGTCACAAGGCTCAGGAGATCGACCTCTGGGTGGGCTTTCATGATGTTCTCGACGCCTTTGAGGAACGAGAGATCGACGACGGCAGCGAACCCGACGACCTTTCCCTCGAGTTTCCCGACGAGGTCGATGGAACTGATGGATGACGAGCCGGTGGCGATGAGGTCGTCCACGATGAGGACCCTCTGCCCCGGGGAGACGGCGTCGACGTGCATCTCGAAATGCTCGACCGCGTACTCGTTCGGGGCGAGGACGCAGACGGTCTTTCGGGGCAGCTTGCCCTTCTTCCGGATAACGGTCAGGCCGAGGCGCAATTCGCGGGCGACGCCGGCAGCGAACAAGAAGCCCCGCGACTCGATTCCGACGATAATGTCGGGCCCTTTTGTCCGGGCCCAGGCGGCCATCCGGTCGATCGCTTCGTTGTAGGCGGCGGCATCCTGGATGAGCGGCGTGAGGTCCTTGAAGACGATGCCCGGTTTGGGAAAATCCGGCACGTCGCATATTTTTGATCTCAGGTCGATGGTCATGTTTTCGTCCTTTCTCCGGGGATTCGCTCTCATTAAAAAATAAACGGGCACCAAAGTCAATAAAGAAGCTAGCAGAATTCACGGCCGCATGGAAAAACATGGTTCACATCGGACGGCCGTGCGGCTATAATCGGGAAGATGAGCCCAATGAGGAGGATCGACTGGTCGCTGTATCTCGTCGCAGACACGGAATTCGCGGCCGGGAAAGACCTTCTTCCCCGTATCCGCGAGGCCGTCCTGGGCGGCGTGACCGTCGTTCAGCTCAGGGCGAAGGACCTCGGAACGCGGGATTTCCTCGAGCTCGCCTCGAGGATTAGCGAACAGCTCGGAAAACTTGGTGTTCCTTTCCTCATCAACGACCGCGTGGACATCTCCCTTGCCTGCGGGGCCGCGGGGGTGCATCTGGGACAGGACGATATGCCGCCCGACCGGGCCAAGAAGCTTCTCGGCAGGTCAAAGATCATTGGAGTCTCCGTGAACACCTTAAAAGAGGCACGCGAGGCCGAGCGGCTCGGCGCCGATTACGTCGGCCTCGGGCCCATTTACGCGACGACCACTAAGAATACTGATCTTCCGATTGTCGGCTCCGAGGGCATCCGGAGGATGCATAAGCTGATCGACATCCCTATCATCGCCATCGGCGGGATCAATGCGGGCAACGCTGCGGACGTCCTGAGGGCCGGCGCAGCCGGAGTCGCCGTCGTTTCGGCCATCCTGGGCGCTGCCGACGCCCGCAAGGCCGCTGCGGAACTGAAGAAAAGAGTCCTGATCTAAGACAAGCTGACCCATTCCATTGGTCAAATGACCAACGCCATTGGTTAAAACACCCTGACGGGAAAATATCAACAGTTATTTGTCCCCTGCTTGACAAGAGAGGAATCAGGACCGACGGATGGTGATCGTCCGCTCGTCATCGTTCCCCTGTTCGATCATGACCCGGATGCCCTCGGGCGGGAACACGAGCTTCTCGGCCCATTCAATGACGACGACGCCTTCGCCGAGGAAGTCCTCCCAGCCGAGGTCCCTTATCTCCTGATCGCCGCGGAGCCGAAAGAGATCGATGTGGAAGATTCGGAATCTTCCCTCATAAATATTGACCAGCGTATAGGAGGGGCTGCAGACGCGGGTCGTATCCTCGACGCCGAGTCCGGCGGCCAGCCCTTTGGTAAAAACGGTCTTGCCCGCACCCAGCCCTCCCGAGAGGAGCACGACTTCCCCGCACCGGAAGGCCTCAGCCATCTCCTCGGCCAGCCGGAACGTTTCTTCGGCCGAGCGCGTGACCCGGACGACAGACTGGCTTTTTTCCGTGGAGTTCTTATCGGGTGCGGACCCGCTCACGTTTCCATCGCTTTCAGGGCCTTGGGAAGAAATCGGATGATGTCCCCGGCGATGAGCGCCCGTTCCCCGAGCTCCTCCGCCCCCAGGTCGCCGCTTAGTCCGTGAACATAGACGGCCGAAACGACGGCGCCGCGGACATCCTTTTCCTGGCCGATCTGGGATGCGATCATCCCGCCGAGCACGTCGCCGGACCCGCCGGTGGCCATCCCCGGATTCCCGGTCGGGTTGATGAAGACGCAACCATCCGGGCAGGCAGTCAGGCTTCTATGGCCTTTGAGGACGACATAAACCCGATACCTGCGGGCGAAGGCCGACGCCAGGTCGAGCCGGTCGGCCAGGACCTCGCGGTTCGTCAAGCCGAGCAGACGGGCGAACTCGCCCGGGTGGGGTGTCAGCACCGCCGGGGTTTTGATCGAGCCCAGGACCCCGGGCTTTGCGGCGATGATGTTCAGCGCGTCGGCGTCAAGGACCATGGGCACCCTGACCCTCGGCAGGAGGGCCAGGACGAATTCGGCGGTTGACGGGTTCGTGGAAAGACCCGGCCCGAGGAGCAGGGCGTCCTTCCCCTTGAGAAGCTCGAGGACGCGGGGCAGAGCCCCCGCGGCAATGGTCTTTTTCGGCGTCTCGGCCAGCGGCTCGGTCATCAGCTCCGGGACGGAGCGCGCCACCATGGGAAGACAGCTCGCCGGGGTCGCCACAGTGACCAGCCCGGCGCCCATCCTCAGCGCGGCCCGGCCCGCCAGGGAGGCCGCACCCGTCTTGCCGAGCGAACCCGAAATCACGAGGACATGGCCGAAGGTCCCTTTGTGCGTGTCTTTCTTTCTTCCTTTCAGGAACGGCGCCACGTCTTTCCGCTCGACCATCTCGAGCTTCAGGCCGGGGTCGTCGAAAAGGAAGGGAGGCACGCCGATGGGGGCGATCACGAGCTCACCGACATATTCTTCCGCGGGCGGGAGCACGTGGGCGATCTTGGGAGCGGCCAGCGTCACCGTCAGGTCCGCCTTGACGCATGGCCCGATGATCAAGGAGGAATCCGAGGAAAGGCCGGATGGGATATCGACAGCGATCTTGAAAGCCTTCGAGGCGTTGATATCGCCGACGACCCGCGCATAGAGGCCATCGAGGGATTTCCCGAGACCGGTCCCGAATATGGCGTCAACGATCACGGTGGCCCGGGATAGCGCCTTTTTGTGACGGCCCCAATCCCCTGGAGACGTGATCTCTTTGACAGGGATGCCCATTTTCAGGGCCGCGTTCAAGTTGACGGCCGCATCCCCCCGGACATCGCCCTTCGAGGCCAGGAGCAGGACGACGGGCCGGACGCCCCCGTTCCAGAGGTGGCGGGCGACGACCAGGCCGTCGCCTCCGTTGTTCCCCTTTCCCGCGACGATGACGATGCGTTC
>JALHVH010000139.1 GCA_022867105.1 Candidatus Aminicenantota bacterium | reverse complement strand
TCGTTCATGGGACTGGGAAGGTCCGCTGGTTGAACCGCCTGTTCGAGGACCAGGTGTTCGAGGCAGGCCTTGAATTCACGAAACTGGGCCCGGAAGGCGTGGGAGCCATCCTGGAACACGTCTACAGACACGGCGCGGCTTGAAAGCCTGGCCACGGTAGCGGCCGAAGGAAGGAGATCGGATGTTGAGGAATGGGTTCACGTTGAAAAAAGGGATCGTTTTATCGACCCTCTTGGGACTCGTCCTGGCCGGCGGTCTGGGGAATGGGCTTTCGGCTCAAGAAACCGTTGCGGAGCGCGAGACCCGCATGAGGTGGTGGACGGACGCCCGTTTCGGGATGTTCATCCATTGGGGGCTTTACGCCCTTCCGGCCCGCCACGAATGGGTCAAGAGCCAGGAGCACATCACGGACGCGGATTACCAGAAATACTTCGACTATTTCAACCCGGACCTTTTCAACCCGCAGGAGTGGGCCAGGGCCGCGAAGAACGCCGGGATGAAATATTTCGTCGTGACCACCAAGCACCACGAGGGATTCTGCCTCTTCGATTCGAAGTTCACGGACTACAAAGCGACAAAAACACCTTATGGCAAGGACCTCATCAAACCGCTTCTGGAGGCCATGAGGGCTGAAGGGCTCAGGGTCGGCTTCTATTACTCGCTTCTCGACTGGCACCATCCCGAATACACCCTCGACGAGAATCACCCGATGTTCGGCAACCAGGAGTTCGCGGAGAACGCAAAGAACCGCGATCAGAAGAAGTATATCGAATATCTGCATAACCAGGTCCGGGAGCTCCTGACGGAGTATGGGACGATCGACTGCCTGTTCATGGATTTCTCGTTCCCGGGGTCGAACGGCAAGGACCGGAAGGACTGGGATTCGGAGAAGCTCATCAAGATGATCCGGGAGCTCCAGCCCGACATCATCGTCGACGACCGGCTGGACCTCCTCGACGTCCCCGGGGGTTGGGACTACCGGACGCCCGAGCAGTTCATGCCGCCGGAGTGGGTGACGATCGACGGCAAGCGGGTGCCCTGGGAGACCTGCCAGACGTTCAGCGGATCGTGGGGATATTACCGGGACGAAGCCACGTGGAAGAGTGTCCGCCAGCTTGTCGTCATGCTCATCGAGACGGTCAGCAAGGGCGGGAACCTGCTCCTCAATGTGGGCCCTACGGCGAGGGGAACGTTCGATGCCAGGGCGACGGAGCGGCTGAACGGCATGGGCGAGTGGATGAAGACCGGCAGCCGGTCCATCACCGGCTGCACGCAGGCGCCCGAGGCCTTCAAGACGCCCGCGAACTGCCTCCTGACCTATGATCCAGATGGGAAGCGTCTCTACGTCCACGTCCTGGAGTGGCCGATGGGCGTCCTGGCCCTTGACGGTTTCGCCGGCAAAGTCGCCTACGCCCAGCTCCTCTACGACGCTTCGGAGGTCGAGTTCTCCGAAAGCATGGAAATGGGATATTTGCCCGGGAAGAGTGAAGGCCGGGCTTCGAACACGCTTATCCTCAGGCTTCCGGTCAGGCAGCCGGACGTTGCCGTCCCCGTCATTGAACTATTTTTAAAATGACAATGAGGCGACACCCATGACGCCAAACAGACCGGCAAAACTCATTTCCCTGTTGACGATTTCGTTCCTTCTCCTGGCGCTGCCGGCCCTTCTCCATGCCGAGACCAAGAACTTCTATTTTTCCGAGGTCCGGATCGAGGTCAATGTCGAGAAGGACGGCTCTTTTGTCGTGGACGAATACCGCACCTACGACTTCCAGGGACGTTTTTCCTGGGCCTCGCTCTGGATCCCCCTCCGGGTCGACAGGCAGGGCTACGGATATGGCATCAGCATTATAGATTTCAACGTCACAGACGATCAGGGCCGCATCCTGCAAACGGAAGCATCCGTCAAGGACGGCAACTACACGGCTAAGTGGTATTTCTCGGCCCGAAACGAGAAGAAGACATTTCACATTCATTACCGGGTGAATGGTGGGATCGTCAGCTATCCCGACGTTTCGGAGCTTTACTGGCAGGTCATCGGAAGCGGCTGGGATAAGCCTACGGGCAAGGCGACGGTCAACGTTCATCTTCCCGAAGCCGCGGCGAGCAGGGACGACATCCGAGTCTATGGGCACGGCCCACTTTCCGGCTGGGCTGAGATCGTCGACGAAAGAACGGCCAGGTTCACGGCAACCGATATCGGATCACGCCAATTCTTTGAGGTCCGCGTCACCTGGCCGACGGGCATGGTCGGCGGCGTGCCTTCGACACGGCACACTCTCGAATCCATCACGCGGGAAGAAGCCGCCTTCGTCCAGCAAACCATCGAGCGCGCCCGGAGGGCCAGAGAATCCCGGGAAAGGGCGCAGAGGACCTTCTTTAAGCTAGCCGGGCTGTGGACCTTCTGGCTCCTACTCGGCCCGGTCATCTGGCTCTTCTTTTACTTACACTTCTGGAAAAGGATCGGCAAGGATTACCGGTTCGACGACATCCCCCAATATTTCAGGGAGCCGCCTTCTGATCTTCCCCCGGCCCTGGTTCAGGTTTTGCTTCGAGAAGGGCGCTCTGTCGTCCCCAGTTCTTTCACGGCCACGCTGTTCGACCTGGCCCGGCGCGGCTTCCTCGAGATCGAGGACAAGTCCGTGGAGAAAAGAAAATTCTTCGGGGTGAAACAGGCGATCGAGTCCATCGCGACCCTGCGGAAGGACATATCCGGGAATTCCGGGCTTCGCAGTTACGAAGAGGACCTTCTCGGGCTCCTCTTCACCACGGTCGGGGAGACCGACGGCCGGAAAGGGGCCAGGCTCAACCTGGATGACCTGAAGGATTACCTGAAAGAGAAACCCCAGAAGTTCCAGACCTGGTACCTGGCCTGGGTCAAGAGCATCGAGGAGGAGGCCAAGCCGCTTCAGTTCATCGAGCCGGAGAGCCTCAGGGCGCGCAACATCTTCCTAGCGGTGTCACTGCCCATCGCCATCCTGACCCTAAACCCCATGCTCATCATCCTGGCTTCGGTTCTCATCCCCAAGATGAAGCGCCGCGCCTTCAAATGGGCCCGGGAGAACGAGATGTGGAAGGCCCTGCACCGCTTCCTGGACGACTTTTCGGAATTCAAGGAGCTTCCTCCGGAAGCCTACAAGCTCTGGGAACACTATCTTGTCTTCGGCATCCTCTTCGGGAATGCCAAGAAGATCGTCAGGATGCTCCCGACGATTCTCCAAGATGAGCGGGCGGTGGCGCCCGTTTGGTATTATGGTTATAATCGGATGGCTTTCATCGGCTCCGGCGGCCTCGAGAGCATGATCGCGACGATCGAGCACGTCTCCTCGTCCATCGCCCAGGCCAGCACCTCGGC
>JALHVH010000138.1 GCA_022867105.1 Candidatus Aminicenantota bacterium | reverse complement strand
GGCCCATGAGATCGATCCCGGCAACAAGGAGATCATCTTTTCCCTGGGCGACATGTATGACAAGCTGAGGAAGTTCGACGAGGCAGAGAGGCTCTACCTCAGGATCGTCGAGCTCGAACCCGGCAACATGAATAATTATTACGTCGTGGCCGAGTTTTATAAAAGGTACGCCAGCGACAGCCCCGGCGTCGCTAGGAAGGCGGAGTCGATGTATCTCCGGAGGCTCGAGGCCGATCCCGAAAACCCCCAGGGATACGCCTACATTGCCGATTACTACGAAAAACTGCCCGCCACGGCCGAAAACATCGATCAGGCCATGAACAATTTCGACAAGGCCAATGAGTTCCAGGAGAAGCGCATCGAGCTCATACCCACCAATCCCGAGGCTTGGCTGGCCAAGGGGATCAACCGCTGGTCCAAGGCCTTCCGCTTCCAGAACCTTTCCAGGGAGCAGAGGATGGCCGTGGCCCTGGACGCCCTCAAGGCCATCGAAAAGGCCAGGGACCTGGACCCGAACTACCCCGAGCCCTACAGCTGGCTGAGCGTCATCTACAAGAGCGTTCTGGCCAAGCTCGACCCTGATAAAGAAGCGCGCTACAACGCCGAAGCCGAAAGGAACCTGGACAAGTTCCAGGACCTGAGGAAAAGGTCCGCCGAACGGAAAAAGCTCGAAGAAGAACTGAAGAAGGCCAAGTAAAAGTCGTCACCTGCAAGGGGACGGGAGCGTTCAAGCGCCCGTCCCCTTTTTTGTGTCTTCTCCCATACCCTCCCCTCACGACCATAAAAGTCCATCGTGATCCCAGCCCAGGATCCTGTTCTATGAGCCGCTAAAAGAACGGGGTTGGGGCCTTTGGAGCGCCCCACCGGTCCGGGCAGGCGACGCGGACCGGTCCCCAAGCGGATGTTGACAAGTCGGCCCGAAAAGGGTAATTTAACGGGGTATCCGGCTCTTTGAACACCTTCTCGTCCCTTCCTGATCGGGCCCAAAAGGAAACACGAACAGGGCGAGACCGTCCTTTTTGCCTCGTATTCAGGGCGCGGCGGGGAGACGCGGGCGTTCGAAGCAGGTTCGTTCCGTTTGACTTTTTTCGCCGGATTTAGTATTGTCATCAATCACTAAAGTTTTATTTTAAGGTTGATAGGTATGAAGACATACAATCCGAAGAAGGACGACATCGAGAAAACGTGGTGGCTGGTGAATGCCGACGGGAAGGTCCTTGGCCGCATGGCTACGGAGATCGCCATCCTGCTTCGCGGAAAGAACAAGCCCCGGTTCGCGGCCCACGTGGACACGGGGGATTTCGTGGTCGTGATCAATGCCGAGAAGATCCGGGTCACGGGGAACAAGATGGAAGACAAGATGTATCACTCCCATTCGCAGTACCCGGGCGGATTGAAGACGCAGTCCCTGAAGGACCTCCTGAACAAGAAGCCTGAGGAGGTCATCAAGAGGGCCGTCTGGGGCATGATCCCGAAGAACAAGCTCGGCCGGGCCGTCTACAAAAAGCTCAAGGTCTACAAAGGCCCCGTCCACCCGCACGAAGCCCAGAATCCCCAGGAATACCGGTTTAAGGAGGCAACTTGAGTCTAGTTCAGTACTACGGGACAGGCAAGAGAAAGACATCCATCGCCCGTGTCTTCCTGAGGACCGGGAAAGGGGATATGACGCTTTACGTCAACAAGAGGCCGAGGCCCTTCCAGGATTACTTCCATCTGGATTCGCTCCGCTACATCATCAAACAACCCCTCCTCCTGACCGAGACCGAGAGCAAGTTCGATATCTTCATGAGGATCGGCGGCGGCGGCGCCAAGGGACAGGCCGAGGCCATCCGGCTGGGGATCGCCAGGGCGCTCATCGAGTTCAACCGGGAGCTCCGGCCGGTCCTCAAGGCCGCCAACCTCCTGACGCGGGACGCCAGGATCAAGGAACGCAAAAAATACGGGTTGCTGGGCGCGCGGAAAGCACCGCAGTACCACAAGAGATAACAGGGAGGAGTCGAGTTGGTATCCGTAACCATGAAGGAGCTATTGGAGGCCGGCGTTCATTTTGGCCACCAGACGAAGCGCTGGAACCCCAAGATGAAGGAATTCATCTTCGGCCAGAGGAACGGCATCTACATCGTCGACCTGCAGAAGACGATCAAGAACTTCAAAGAGGCCCTGCAGTTCGTCAAGACGGTCGCCGAGAACGGGAAGGACATCCTGTTCGTCGGGACGAAGAAGCAGGCCCAGGACATCGTCCGGGACTACGCCGTCAAGTGCGAGGCGAGCTACGTCAATCAGCGCTGGCTGGGCGGCCTGCTGACGAACTTCGGTGTGGTCCGCGGCTCCGTCGAGAAGCTGAAAGAGCTCGAGGAGATGAGGGAGGACGGCCGCTGGGAACTCCTCTCCAAGAAGGAGCAGTCCAGGCTGGAGAAGGTCTTTAAGAAACTGTCCAAGAACCTGGGAGGCATCAAGAATATGCTCCAGCTGCCCGGGGCCATGTTCGTCATCGACTCGTCCAAGGAAGTGATCGCCCTTGCCGAGGCCAAGAAGATGAGGATCCCGATCGTGGCCGTCGTGGACACGAACGGCGATCCGGACAATATCGAGTATCCCATCCCTGGGAATGACGATGCCGTGAGGGCCATCGAACTGTTCGCCTCGAAGGCCGCCGAGTCCATCATCGAAGGCAAGAAGAGCCGGATCACAAAGGAGCTTGAAGAGGAGAAGAAGGCCGAAAGCGCCGGGACCGACGGGCAGGCTTCTGAAGCTTCCGATCCGAAATAAGGAGAACGCCATGGAGATCACCGCGGATATGGTCAAAGAGCTCCGTCAGAGGACGGGGATCGGGGTCATGGAGTGTAAGGAAGCCCTCAAGGAGGCCGAAGGCGACCTCGAAAAGGCCATTGGGGTCCTGAGGAAGAAGGGCTACGCCCGGGCCCATGACAAGATGAACCGTGAGGCCGCGGAAGGCCTCGTCGGATCCTATATCCACATGAACGGCAAGATCGGGGTCCTGGTCGAGATCAACTGCGAGTCCGACTTCGTCGCCCGGAACGACGAGTTCAAGGAGCTCGTCAAGAACGTCTGCCTGCAGGTCGCGGCCTCCAACCCGAAGTACATCGGCCCCGAGGACATCCCGGCCGCGGTCCTCGAGGAGGAGAAAGAGATCGTCCGGGCCCAGTTCAAGGACAGCCAGAAGCCTGCGGAGATCGTCGAGAAGATCGTCCAGGGCAAGCTCAAAAAGTTCTACGAGGAGGTCTGCCTCCTCGACCAGGTCTACATCAAGGACGATAAGCTGACGATCCGTCAGCTCATCTCCTCGGCCATCGCCAAGATCGGAGAGAACATCAAGATCAGCCGGTTCGTCCGCTTCGAAGTGGGCAAGCCCTGATCTCCGGGAACGGAGATTTCCCATGCCGGAGCTTAAACCTGCTTACAAAAGGGTCCTCCTCAAGCTTTCGGGCGAAGCCTTGCTCGGCGGCCTGACCTACGGCATCGATTTTGAGCGGATGACGTCGATCGCCCGCGAGATCAAGGAGGTCCGGGACCTGGATGTCGGGATCGCCATCATGATCGGCGGGGGGAACATCTTCCGCGGCGTCCGCGGCACGGAGGCCGGCATGGACCGGGCCTCGGCGGACCAGATGGGCCTCCTGGCGACAGTCATCAACGGCATCGCCCTCCAGGACGCACTGGAGAAGGAGGGCGTTGTCACCCGGCATGTCTCCGCCATCGAGATCAAGTCCGTGGCCGAGCCGTTCATCCGCCGGAGGGTGCTCAGCCATCTGGAACAGGGGCGCATCGTGATCTTTTCGGCCGGCATCGGCAGCCCCTATTTCACGACGGACACCGCCGCCGCGCTCCGCGCCTTGGAGATCCGGGCCGAGGTCATCCTCAAGGCGACCAAGGTGGACGGCGTCTATACGGCCGACCCGCTGACGGACCTGACCGCTCAAAAATTCGAGACCATTTCCTACCTGGACGTCATTCAGAGGGGACTCCGGGTCATGGACACCACGGCCATCTCCCTGTGCAAAGATAACAACCTGCCCATCATCGTCTTCAACCTGAACGAACGGGGAAACATCATGAAGGCGGTTATGGGCGAGAACGTCGGGACGAAGGTCTCCTGAGGCGCGTCCGGCCGCCCCGGGGCGCCGGCGGTTCGCGATAGGACCGAGCTTGGGAAAAGAGGGATCGCAATGGTCAAGGATATCCTGAAAGAGCTCGAAAAGAAGATGAAGGTCTCGATGGAGCACTTCCGCAGAGAATTGAGCAAGCTCCGGACGGGACGGGCGAACATCAATATCTTCGAGGACATCAAGGTCACCTACTACGGGACGCTCACGCCGATCAACCAGGTCGCGACCCTGGGCGTTCCCGATCCGACGCTGATCGTCATCCAGCCTTGGGATCCCTCGGTCCTCGAGGCTCTGGAAAAGGCCATCCGCGGCTCGGAGTACGGCTTCAACCCGATCAACGACGGCAAGGTCCTCAAGGTCCCCATCCCTCCCCTGGACGAGGAAAGGCGCCGCGAGATCGCCAAGCGAATCGGCAAGATGATGGAAGAGGAAAAGACCGCCCTCCGCAATATGCGCCGGGAGGCCAAGGAATTCATCGAGGAGCTCGAGAAGGAGAAGGAGATCGCCGAGGACGACAAGTTCCAGGGACTCGAGAAGCTCCAGTCCCTCCTCGACGAGCACGTCAAGAAGATCGAAGAGTTCGCCGCGACGAAAGAAAAAGAGATCCTCGAGCGCTGAACTTCCCGCCCTACTTTTTCCGGAACCAGTTCTCCTT
>JALHVH010000137.1 GCA_022867105.1 Candidatus Aminicenantota bacterium | reverse complement strand
CGACAATTTCCCCGGCGGGATCGGATTGAGCCCCGCCCTCTTCCTCCTGGAAAAAAGACTCCTGGAGCACGGCCTGAAGACCATCGAGGTCTGCCCCTGCAAGGACGGCTGCCCCTCCTGCGTCGGCCCGACCAAGGAAAGCGGGAAGCTGGCCAAGCAGGTCGCCCGGGACATCCTAAAAAAACTTCTTTGATGAGACGGCCGAATTTTCCCACGCCGGCTCTTGCCCTGAATCACTTAATACGAACGCAATAAAAAAAGTACCAATGTATGAACGGTGCTGAATGCCGTCCTCACTCCCCCGGCCCCCGGGGAACCAGTCCCGTCGGTTCCCCCCGTCGAAAAAGCCGACGGGTCCCCCCCTCCGCTACGGGGGCTTGAGGACGGCATTCAGCGCCGTTCATACGGGGGGCGGGGGAGTGAGGGCGGCATCAGGCCGCTTAAAGTCAGATGTCAAACTATTTAATGCGTTTGTATTAGTAAAAGAATGGATTTCTGTCAAGCCCGTTCAGGGCCGTTTCGCCTCGGCGCAGCGCTGCGGGTGGCCCGAACGAAGGCCCCAAGGCGAATTTGGGAACAGGCTAGAGGGGGTTCAATTTGGACAATCTCTTTTCCTCGCCGATGATGACGAGGATGTCGCTGTCCTTGATGACGAAATCCGCCTTGGGGATGAAGGTGATCCGGTCGGAGATGACCTCCTTGATGGCGATGACCTGGAGGCCGTGCTTGTTGGTCAGGTCGAGCTCCTTCAGGGTCTTCCCGATGAACTTGACCGGCGGGGCGATCTCCTGGATGGTGATCCCGGAGACGAGGGGCAGGTATTCGATGACGTCGGGCGAGCTCAGCCTCAAGGCCGTCCGGATGGCCATGTCCTTCTCCGGGTAGATGACTTCGGTCGCGCCCACCGCCTCAAGGACCTTGGCGTGGTCCTCCGAAAGGGCCTTGGCCACGATCCGCTTGACACCGAGCTCATGCAGGTAGAGGACCGTCATGACGGAAGCTTCCAGCTGGTGCCCCAGGCTCACGACCACGACATCCATCTCCTGGACGCCGAGGGCCTGGAGGTTCTCTTTGACGGCCGCCTCCGTCATCACGGAGTTCGTCGTGAAGTTCTTGGCCGCCTTGGTCATATCCCTGTCCCGGTCGATGGCCAGGACCTCGTTTCCCCTCTCAAAAAGGGTCCGGGCCACGTTGGCCCCGAAACTTCCCAACCCGATAACGGCGAACTTCATGGCGACAGACTCCTTTCCGTATGCCTAACCGATCATGACGCTTTCTTCCGCATACTCGTATCTCCCGGCGGCCCGATAACGGCTGAACGCGAAGAGCAGGGTCACCGGGCCGACCCGGCCGATATACATCGTGAGGATGAGTATGGCCTTGCTGAGGACACTCAGCTTGGCCGTGATCCCCAGGGAGAGCCCGACCGTGCCGAAGGCGGAAAAGACCTCGAACAGGACCGCTTGGAGCCCGAGGCCGGGCTGGCCCAAGAGGATGACGAACGAGCTCAGAAAGACCAGGCCGATCGCCAGGGAGATGACGGTGTAGGCCTTCGTCACGTCCGCGGCCGGGGTCGTCCGGCGGAAGACGCCGACGGAATCCCGGGCCCTGATCTTGGACCGTAGAAAAGCCAGGATGACACCCACCGTAGTGGTCTTGACGCCGCCGCCCGTCGAGCCGGGGGACGCACCGATGAACATTAGGAGCATCAGGAGGAAGACAGAATCCGGACCGAAAGCGGCCAGGTCCACGGTGTTGAAACCCGCCGTCCGGGAGGACACCACCTGGAATGCGGAGCTCATAACCTTTTCCCGAAGGGGATACCCGCTCATCGACCCGTGCATCTCGATGAGGAACAACAGGACGGCGGGAACGAGGACGAGGACCCCCGTCATGGTGAAGACAAGTTTCGAGTGAAGAGAAAAACGGACATTCTCCCGTCTCAGAAAACGCCGCAGGCCCCCCGCCCCTTCCTGAAGGACGAAGAAGCCGAGGCCCCCAAGGATGATCAGGAGCATGATCGTGATGTTCACCGTTCCGTCGCCCCTGTACGACGTCAGATTGCCGCTGAACAGGGAAAATCCGGCGTTGCAGAAGGCCGATATGGCGTGGAACGCGGACAGGGCCAGGGCCCTGGCCGGAGCGAACGTCCGGCGGAAGCGCAGGAAGAGCGAGAGGGTCCCGGCCGCTTCGAGGACGGCCGTGAACAGGAAGACGTTTAAAACGAGCGATTTGAAATCCTTGGCCGCCGACGGGTGGAAGCTGCCCTGGACGAGGAGCCTGTCGGAGAAGGAGACCTTCCCGCCGGCCACGAGGAGGACCAGCGACGAGAACGTCATGATCCCCAATCCGCCGAGCTGGATCAGGGCGATGATGATGAACTGCCCCGCGCCGCTGAACGAGGTCGGCGTGTCCACGACGACGAGGCCGGTGACGCACAGGGCCGAGGTCGACGTGAAAAGGGCGTCGATGTACGGGATGCGTCCGGACCGGGAGCTCAACGGAAGCCAGAGCAGGAGGCTCCCGGCCAGGATGGCCGCGAAAAAGCTCATGGCCAGCATCTGGGCGGGCTGGAAGAATAGCTTTTTGCCCACGTTCGGTTTCCGGTTTTAACCTATAACGCCGGCTTTTATTTGTCAAACGTCCCCTCATTTGACAGAACCCGGTCCCTGTGCTAATTTTGAGGCGGTGTGATATGAACATTCTAAAACTCCTCGGCGACGCCAGCATCATCGTCCAGATGATCCTCATGATCCTCGTTTTCTTTTCCGTCTTCTCCTGGGCCATCATCATCTTCAAAAGAAAATCGCTCCGGACGGGGGCGGCCCATTCCCGGAGGTTCCTGAACGCCTTCCACGAGAAGAAGAACCTGGCGGAGGTCGGCGAGGCTGCCCGGAAATACAAGCTCAGCCCCCTGGCGGCGCTCTTCCAGTCAGGCTTCAAGGAGCTCGCCTACCTCACGAAGTCGAACCCGAACCCGGGCCTGACCGCCGAGAAGATCGAGACCCTGAACCGCGCCCTCCAGAAGGCCTCCAACCAGGAGATCGCGAAGATGGAGCGCATGATGGGCTTCCTGGCCACGACCGGG
>JALHVH010000136.1 GCA_022867105.1 Candidatus Aminicenantota bacterium | reverse complement strand
GCCCTCGGCATCCCCGATCTTATCGCCATCACCGGTTACGGCGTCGCCGTTTTCGGCAAGGACATGTCCCTGGATCTCAGCGCCCGGGCCCAAATTGACAATCTGGAGTCCAGCGCGGCGATCGCAACTCCTTACCTTCCACCGGCTTTCCGCGAAGCGCGGATTCGGGGCAGGACCCGAATGGAAGGACATTATTCTCTGGTCACGGGCCAGCGGATAAGCGAGGGTAAGCTCGAGGCCTTAATCGAACTGGATGGGGTGAAACTGGATTACACCAAGGCGGGTCTCTCCATCCATGAAGAGCTCTCGGGTCTATTGAAGTTGACCGGCTCTGCGCCCGACATCCAGGTTTCGGCCGATATCCGGGCCGCTAACGGCAGAATCTCCAAGGACAATATCGATAGCCGGACATCCTCCGTTCAGGCGGAGCTCTCGGGTCTATTGAAGTTGGCGGGATCTCCGCCGGATTTCCAGGTTTCGGCCGATGTCAGGGCGGCGACCGGCAGGCTCTCCAAAGACAATGTCGATGTCCGGAGATCTTCCGTCCGTTTTAAGATTGACGCCACAAGGAACACCGCAGAGATCACGGACTTCGAGGGCATTCTCCAAGGTTTGGCCTATTCGCCTCCTGGGGAAAAAGGTCTTGTGTTCGATGAGATCAGGCTCAATGGTGCCGCCCGTCTGGACATCGGCCGCAAGTCGATCGTTCTGACCGCTCTCGAGACGCGCCTCCCGAACCTCGCCCCCATCCGCCTTTCCGGGCGGTTCGACCTCGGCCCCAGGGGCGTCAGGCAGGCGCATCTCGAATGCAAAGGCCTGAAGATACCCGCCACGCGCCGCCTCCTGGCGCCGTTTATCCCTGAAGGCCTTGCCGGCTGGGAATTTGATGGGACTCTGGATTTCGGGATCGACGCCGGAAGCAACCCCGGCCGGAAGGGGGTCTGGGAATATTCCGGCGAGTTCGCCATGTCCCAGATCAAGTTCAACGACCCTTCATTCACGATCGCCGGGGACGGCCTTCAGCCGGTCGTACGGATCAACGGAACTTATGATCTCGCCGGAGGCGTCCTGGCTTGGACGGGGGCCCTGGAGCTCGCCCAGGGCGAATCCCTGTGGAAAAATTTTTATGTTTCCTGGAACAGACAGCCGCTTAAGGCCGACATCGGCGGCCGATTCAGCCGCATCGCAAGGGCCGTCGACGGCCTTAAGGCACGGATCGTCTTTCCCGCGCTGGGGGAGATCCAGGTCGACGGAGTGGCCCGCCTGGGGCCCCCCCCTTCCTTCCGGCTTCGGGCGGGAGCCCGCCTGAGTCTTGAACCTCTCTATGCGCTGTATTCCCAGGCCGGAGCCAGCCCGGAAAGCCGGATGTACGTCAGCGGCGAGCTCTCGGGCGACTTCGAGATCGCGAGGGACAGAGACGCGCTGAGCCTAAAGGGCCGATTCGGCATCGTCGACGCCACGATCGAGAACCCCGGCGCCAAGGCTGCGGTCCGCGGGATCAAGGCCGATTTTCCGGTCAACTATATGAGGGTGCCGGAAACGGGTACAGCCGGTGTGGATGGCCGCGCGGAACCCTCTGAGAAGGGCGTGTTGCAGGTCCAGGAAATCAAAACCTCCTTCTACGCGTTTCCGCCGATCTCTGTCGCCTTCTATAGCCTCCCGAATGCCTATCGGATAGACCCCTTTTTCCTGGACATCTTTGGTGCCCGCCTCGAGTTCGGAGAGACGGTTCTGGCGCTCGACCCGCGGACAGGCGCTTTCCACGGCGGCACATCGCTTAAGCTGCCCGGCCTCGACCTTTCCCGTCCCCCGATCGCGTCGGCCCAATTTCCACTGTCGGGGCAGGCGCGGGCCGAATTCCCGGTCCTGGATATCACGCCGGCCATGATCACAACGACCGGCCGGGCGGAGATCGATATTTTCGGAGGTCGGGTCGTCGTCCGCGATGTCGCGGTCGCCACTCCCTTCTCTCCGGGCCGGGCCATTTCCTGCAACGTCGATCTCCTGGACCTCGACCTGAAAAAAATGACCGACGTCGTTCCCTTTGGAGAAATGACCGGCATCATCCGTGGCGAAGTCCTTGGACTGACGATCTCGTACGGCCAGCCGGAGAGCTTCAACCTGAGCCTCCATTCCGTCCCGCGGAAGGGTGTCGCCCGGACCTTCAGCCTGAAAGCCGTCGACAGCTTAACGGTCCTGAGCGCCGGCGAGAAGGCATCGATGGGCTCGGGCCGGTTCTGGATGCGGTTCATCCGCGGATTCCGCTACGAGAAAATCGGTATCATGAGCACCCTGAAGAACGACACCTTTACCCTCAACGGGACCATCCAGGAGAGGAGGGTCGAATACCTGGTAAAGAAACCCGCCCTTTTTGGGATCAATGTCATCAACAGGATGCCGGAGAAAAAGATCAGCTTTAAAGAAATGATGAGCCGGCTCGAGCGAGTCGGACAACCGGAAAAATCGGAAGTGAAAAAGTAAGGAGGAAGGTCCGAT
>JALHVH010000135.1 GCA_022867105.1 Candidatus Aminicenantota bacterium | reverse complement strand
CTCCTCAGGCCCAAGACTCCAGGTTAATCTAATAAGCTGAAGGAAACCCATCCTCGGAGCCTTGGGCCCTCGGAGGCCTTCGGCTGCCCTCGTCGGACGCTCATCTCAGGCTGATCTCCGCATGGTCGCTGCAGCCCTTCTCCATGCCCTCCCATCACGACCATCGAAAAACGCTCCAGGAAGACTAACAGTCCAAGCCCCCAACCCACACCGAACGTAAGAGAACCAGTTTTCTTTTTTTACTTGATTTCGTCATTGATATGTGATATATTACATTTACAGCTATTGAGAGGCGTGAATCTTTGACCGGAATCCTATTCGACATCAAGCGTTTCGCCATCCACGACGGACCCGGCATCCGGACGACCATCTTCTTCAAGGGCTGCCCCCTCCGTTGCGTCTGGTGTCATAATCCCGAGGGGATCGTATCCCGCTTCGAGTTGATGCCCAATCCGCAGCGATGCGCTGCGGATTGCACAGAGTGCTTGAAGGTGTGCCCCGACGGCCTCGCCAAGAAAAACGGCCGGATCTCATTCCAGCGGGCCGTCCGCGGGGACGCCCTTTGCTCCCGCTGCGCCGACGCCTGCGTCTACGACGCCCTTCGGCTTGTCGGCAGGAGGGTCACCGTCGAGGACCTCGTTGCCGAGGTCGAGAAGGACCTGATCTTCTACGAGCAGTCGGGAGGCGGGGTCACTTTCTCCGGAGGCGAACCGCTGCACCAGCCCGAGTTTCTAGCGAACCTCATCGACGAGCTCAAGATCCGGCGTTTCCACTTGGCCCTGGATACCGCGGGCTTCGCGGCCTGGGAGGTCCTGGACAGGATCGCGCGTCCGTGTGATCTCATCCTTTATGACCTCAAGATCATGGACGACGTCAAGCACAAGAAATACACCGGGGTTTCGAACCGTCTCATCCTGGATAACTTGAGAAGGCTCTCGACCATCGGAAAAGAGATCTGGGTCCGTGTCCCCTTCGTCACGGGCGTCAACGACGACGAGGAGAATATCCGGCGGATGGCCGATTTCCTCCGCCCGCTCCCGAACATCAAGCGCGTGAGTGTCCTGCCCTATCATAAGGGCGGTCGCGAGAAGTCCAAGAACCTCGGCAAGGGAGCCGGCTTCCGTGCTTTCGAACCGCCCTCGGAAGGGCGCCTGGAAGCCGCCCTCGGACTTCTATCGGGCGGGGAATTTCAGGTCCGGAGGGGAGGATGAAATGAACGAAAGGATCCGGAAACTCAGAGCGCAGAGCCTCAAAGCCGTTCCTTCGATGACGTCGGAGCGGGCGAAGCTGATCACGGAGTTCTATAAGAGCGACATCGCCTCCCGCGTTTCGATCCCCGTTCAGCGGGGCCTCGCGTTTAAATACCTGATGGAGAGAAAGGCCGTCGTCATCAACGACGCCGAGCTCATCGTTGGGGAGAGGGGCCCGGCGCCTAAAGCGACCCCGACGTATCCTGAGGTGACCTGCCACAGCCTCGAGGACCTCGATATCCTGGACACCCGGCCCAAGACCTCCTTCAAGGCGGACGCAGGCATAAAAAAACTCTACCGGGAAGAGGTCCTCTCGTTCTGGAAAGGCCGCTCCATGAGGGACCGCATCATGGCCGAGATGACCCCGGAGTGGAAGGACGCCTACGAGGCCGGCATCATCACTGAGTTCATGGAGCAGCGGGCGCCCGGCCACACGGTGCTTGATGACAAGATCTATAAGAAAGGGATGCTGGACTTCAAGATGGACATCGAAGAGTCGCTGTCCAAGCTCGATTTTTACACCGACCCCGAAGCCCTCGACAAGCAGGAAGAGCTCAAGGCTATGGCGATCGCGGCCGACGCCCTGATCGCGTATGCCCGCCGCCACGCCGAGAAGACCCGCGAGCTGGCGAAAAAAGAGAAGAGCGCCGCCCGGAAGACGGAACTCGGGCGCATCGCCAAGATTTGCGAGCGCATCCCCGCCCACGCCCCGAGGGACTTCCGCGAAGCCCTCCAGTATTACTGGTTTGTCCATATCGGCGTTATCACCGAGTACAACACGTGGGACTCTTTCAATCCCGGCCGCCTGGACCAGCACCTCTGGCCTTTTTATCAGAAGGGGCTCGCGGAGGGCACGTTGACCAGGGAAAGCGCCAAGGAGCTATTGGAGGCCTTCTGGGTCAAGTTCAACAACCAGCCTGCGCCCCCCAAGGTCGGAGTCACGGCCGAGGAGAGCGGGACATACACGGATTTCGCCCTGATCAACGTCGGCGGGCTCAAGACGGATGGGACGGACGGCGTCAACGACCTCTCTTACCTTATCCTCGACGTCATCGAGGAGATGCGGATCCTCCAGCCCAGCTCCATGGTCCAGCTCAGCGCCAAGGGTCCGGAGAGCTTCCTGCTCCGGGCGCTTCGCATCGTCAAGACCGGATTCGGCCAGCCCTCGATCTTCAACACGGACGCCATCGTCAAGGAGATGGTCCGGGTGGGAAAGTCCGTCGAGGACGCCCGCGACGGCGGTTCGAGCGGCTGCGTCGAAACAGGCGCTTTCGGCAAGGAGGCCTACCTCCTGACCGGCTACTTCAACCTGGCCAAGGTCTTCGAGATCACTCTCCACGACGGCCTCGACCCGAGGACGGGAAAGAGGATCGGCCTCCGGACCGGCGACCCGTCGAAGTTCAAGACCTTCGATGAGCTGTTCGAGGCTTACAGGAAACAAATCCGCCATTTTGTCGACATCAAGATTCGCGGCAACAACGTCATCGAGAAGCTGTTCATGGAGAACTTGCCCGCGCCGTTCCTGTCGCTCCTCATCAGCGACTGCATCGCCAAAGGCAAGGACTACCACAGCGGAGGCGCCCGGTACAACACCAACTACATCCAAGGCGTCGGCATGGGGAGCATCACCGACATCCTGTCCTCGATCCAATACAACGTTTACGACAACAAGACCCTGACGTTGAAAAAGCTCATCGCGACCCTGGACGCCGACTTCGCGGGG
>JALHVH010000134.1 GCA_022867105.1 Candidatus Aminicenantota bacterium | reverse complement strand
TCGACCCCGTATCTCGAGGTCTCGCTCAGGATCAGGTCCAGGAACAGGGCTTTCGCACCCCCCGCCTTCAGATAGTCCACGAAGACCGCGTGCATCTGCCGCGGCCAGGGCCACGGCATCCCCTGCGACTTTTCGTAGACGTCCAGGCTCTCCTGGTCGATCAGAATGAGGACGATGTCGCGGCTTGCCCGGGACGGGTCGGAAAGCAGGCGCAGCCTGAGGTCCCAGGATTTCCACTCCAGGGGCCTCAGCACGTTGAGCACGTGGAGAAGGACCGCAGCCAGGAACACGAGCGCCCCTACGGCCAGCCCCCGGAACAGTTTCTTGGACATTCGCGGTGGGATCGTCTAAGGTTTAAGTCCCTTGACGGACTGGGCGAACCGCTCCGTCCGGACCGTAAGGGTCTTCGGGACCTTGGCCATCGTCCTAATCGTGGAGTCCACTTTCCCGATCCTGTCTTCGGCCGTGGGATGGGTCCGGAACCAGCCCTTGCCGGCCCCAACCGAAGGGCCGCCCGTCATGGTCTTCAGGAAGCGGGTCAGCCCGTTCGGATCATAGCCGGTCCTGGACGCGAACTTGACGGCCAGCTTGTCGGCCTCGTACTCGTATTTCCGATCGTAACCCTTTTCGACCAGGCTCTCAACGATGTCGCCGAGGACGTTCTCGAAGATGCCCGTAAGCTCGGCCAGCTCCTTGGAGCCATAGCGGGTCGCGGCCTCCTTGCCGAGGATCTTGAAGGCGTCGACCAGGCGCGACTTCTTGATGGACGCAAGGCCGTGTTTGGCCGAGACGTGGCCGATCTCATGGGCGAGGATCGAGGCCAGCATCTCCTCGTCCTTGCACCGCTTGATGAGGCCCTTCGTAACGAAGACGAAGCCCCCGGGCGCGGCCAGGGCGTTGACCTCGTCCGAGTCGAGGATGAGGAAATGGTAGCCGCCATAGGTCTCAGGCCGGTCGGAGCTGTAGCTGACGGCCTTGCCCAGGACGTTCACGTAGTTGGTCATGCCCCCGTTGTCATAGACCTTGTATCTGGAGAGGATGAGGGCCGCGACGGCCCGGCCGATGTAATACTCCTCCTGTTCCGTGATCTCGGAAAAGGTCGACCTCACAGCCTCGCTTGTCTTGATGATGGAGTCCCTGTTCTTCTCCGACAGCTTGCCGGTGTCGGTCAGGACCTTCGCCCCCTGCTGGACGACGGAGCAGCCCGTCAGGCCCGCCCCGAAAACGCAGACGGCCGCCGCGATCAGCCAATAACGATGCGCTTTCACTTACCGCCTCCAAACTCTCCCAGCTTGCCCTTTCTGAGGAAGGCCTCGACGTCCGACGGCGAGATCTTGAGCTGCAGCATCCTGTCCACGGCGGCGAAGTTGGCTTCGCCGTGTTTGGCCTTGTAGTTCTCCTCGACCTGCTTGTTGAATCCCTTTGCCGCCAGGGCGACTTCGCCGGCCGAGGCCTGCGTCTTCATGCTCTTGTCCATGGCGAGCAGGTTGAACTTCTTGGTCTCGACGGCGCTCGAGTGGATCCAGCCCACGACCCCGGCCGACGTCCGGACCTTGAACCAGCCGTCCTGGCTGGACAGCTTCTCCAGCGGGCTCCCCGCGGTCAGGGAAGCGATCGTCTGGGAATAGAACTTCGGCTCCTTCCTCAGGTTGGTCGTCTGGATCTTGACCACAACGGTTTCTGCCAGGAGCAAGACCGTCAGGACGGCAAGCGCGCCCGCGAGTGCGGGTCCGCGAAAGGGTCTTTTCATCCGCGCCTCCTTCATCTTGTCTGGGTTCATCATAGGGAAAAAGAGGAAGGAAAGTCAAACAGGTAAAATTCGCTTGATTTATCGGGGCGTTTCGATTAATATTTTTCCCTTATGAAGTTCAAAGCCGTCCTGTTCATGGCCCTCGGATGGATCATCCCCGGATTAGGGCACGTTTCCCAGAAGAAGTACGCCCGGGGGGCCGTCTTTTTCGTGTCCATCTTCGCCATGACGGGGCTGGGCTTGATCATGGGGGGCAAGGTCTACCCCTTCCAGACGGAGAACCCCCTGACGATCCTGGCATTCTTCGCCGACGTCGGGAATGGGCTCTTTTATATCCTGTCCAGGTTCCTGGCCATCGGGCCCGGGTCCCTCGGGAGAATGACCTTTGAGTTCGGAACGGCGTACATCGCGGGCGCCGGGCTCCTGAACTATCTCGTCGCCCTGGACGCGTACGATATCGCCGTGGGGAAGAAGAGATGATCCTCCAAAGCCACCTCTTCACCATGGTCCTTTACGCGTTCTTCGTCGCCCTCGTGATGTCGCTCCTCCGCCGGGACGGGAAAAAGGCCCGGATCAAGTACGGGCTGACGCTCTTCCTCATCATGGTCGCCGGCGCCTTGGCCTTCGGATGGTTCATGTATCTGTTCATTTAAGAGCTAGACAAACCAGACAAGCTAGACAGGCTAGACAGGTTCAAGAAGAATTTGATCGAGCTGTTCCACATATACAAGCAGTATCAGCCGCCGCAGTGGGCCCTGTCCGACATCAGCCTCCAGGTCCGGAACGGGGATTTCTATTTCATCACCGGCCCCAGCGGTTCCGGTAAAACCACCCTGCTCAAGATCATCTTCCGGGAATTTCCGCCCAGCCAGGGACAGATCGTCATCGACGGCGTCAACATCCTGAAGATCCCCGACCACAGAATCCATGAGCTCCGGCGGACGATGGGGATCGTTTTCCAGGACTTCCGCCTGCTTTTTCACCGGACGGTCTTCGACAACGTGGCCATCCCGCTCCAGGTCCTCGGCGAGCCCCGAAAGGAGATCCGGAGGCGCGTGTTCAACACGCTGCGCATGGTCAACCTCCATCAAAAGATGTGGGACCTCCCATCGCGCCTCTCGTACGGAGAGCAGCAGCGGGTGGCCATCGCCCGGGCCATCGTCAACAATCCGAAGATCCTACTGGCCGACGAGCCCACGGGAAACCTCGACCCGGAGCTGGCCTTCGAGATCATCACCCTCTTCAAGGAGATCAACAAGCAGGGGGCCACGGTGATCATCGGGAGCCATGACCGCGAGCTCATCCGGCACTTCGGCGACAAGATCCTCTTCCTCCAAAAGGGCAAATTGATAGGAAAGGACGCACTCTGATCTACGAGAAACTGAAGCACTTCCTCGGCGTCACGGCCAACAGCTTGTGGCAGTACCGCGCGCGAAACCTCTTTTCCGTGACGATCATCTGCCTGTCGTTTCTAATCGTCGGCGTCTTCCTCTCGCTGTCGAACAACCTCCAGCACATGGCCAAGGAGCTTTCGACCAATATGGTCGTCACCTTCTTTCTCGACAAGGCCGCGACGGCCGCGGAGATCAAAGGCATCGAACAGAAGGTCCTGGGATCGCCCCTCGTCTCCGGGGTGAAGGTCGTCGGGGCCGAAGAGGCGCGGGACAGGTTCCAGAAGAACTTTCCCGACCTGAAGGACATCCTGGCCAACCTCAAGATCAACCCCTTCCCGCCGTCCCTCGAGGCCCGGCTGAAGGATACGGCACCGGCCTCGAGAGAGGTCGCGAAGCTCGTCCAGGACGTCCGGCAGATGAAGGGCGTCGAGGACGTCCAGTTCAACCAGGATTGGGTGGACAAAATGCAGTCGCTGAGCCGTCTGGCGAAGGCGGTCGGATTCTTCCTGGGCGGGATCCTCATGCTGGCCTCCTTCTTCATCATCTCCAACGTCATCAAGCTCAACGTCCTCGCCCGGAAAAACGAGATCGAGATCCTCAGACTGGTGGGCGCCACCAACATCTTCATCCGGATCCCCTTCCTCTTCGAAGGGATCGCCCTGGGGGTGATGGGGAGCACGGCCTCGCTGGCCTTCCTCCTGCTGGCGACGAAGCTCTTCCCCATCTATATCGGTTCCCTCGGGGCGCTTCAGCAGCTCATGAACTTCCGTTACCTCTCCCTCTCCCAGGCGCTGGGGCTCATCGCCGCCGGCGGGATCATCGGCTGCTTGGGCAGTCTCAGCTCGGTGTCGAAGTTCCTGAAGACTTGAGGCTCGTGTCCCGTCACGTTCACAAGTTGATGTGAAGAG
>JALHVH010000003.1 GCA_022867105.1 Candidatus Aminicenantota bacterium | reverse complement strand
TTCCGGATGCAGGTCTCGCAGGTCAGGTTGCAGCGCGACGTCGGCTCGATGGTGACCCGGGACAGGCTGTGGATGTTGGGCCGGACCTCGACACGTCCGCCCTCCTCGATGACCTCCAACTCGGCCCCGGGTTCGAGGCCCAGCTTCCTGGCGACTTCCGGCGGGACCGCCAGACGGCCCCCCTTTCCGGCCTTCACCCGGTAGCTCTTCTTGCGCGGCTCGACGGGAATACCGTTGAGGGGCCCCGCCTCGAGCTCACCCTTCTCCATGTAGTTCCGGCCGCCTTCACCCATGACACGTCCTCACTTTCCATTTCGGGAACACAATATCAGTTTCCGAATTAATTTCTGGACGCAAAATCCAGGGGAGTTTTGGGAAATTCGGAAATTGGTATTGTGTCCCCAATTTAAAAATATCTTTTCTTGAAATAAAGCGCCACGTTGACCAGGCCGATCATGACCGGGACCTCGACGAGCGGCCCGATGACGGCCGCAAAGGCCTCCCCTGAATTAATACCGAAGACGGCCACGGCAACGGCAATGGCCAGCTCGAAATTGTTGCTGGCGGCAGTAAACGACAGCGTGGCGGCCTTGGAGTAGTCTGCCCCCGCTTTGCGGCTCAAGAAGAACGAGACGAGAAACATGACGACAAAATAAATGAGCAGCGGGACGGCGATGCGCAGGACATCGAGCGGGATCTTGACGATGAATTCGCCCTTGAGCGAGAACATGACGACGATCGTGAAGAGAAGCGCGATGAGCGTCACCGGGCTGATGCGCGGGATGAACTTCGTCTCGTACCACGTCCGGCCCTTGAGCTTGAGCAGGCTGAACCGCGTCAGGAGGCCGGCGAGGAACGGGATGCCGAGATAAATGAAGACGCTCTCGGCGATCTGGCGGATGGTGACGTTGACGGCGGTCCCTTTGAGGCCGAGCCAGGTCGGAAAGACGGTGATAAAGATATAGGCGTAGATGGAAAAAAACAGAACCTGGAAGATCGAGTTGAAGGCGACGAGGCCGGCCGCGTACTCCCTGTCCCCCTGGGCCAGGTCGTTCCAGACGATGACCATGGCGATGCAGCGGGCCAGGCCGATCATGATCAGGCCGTACATGTATTCGGGCTTGTCGCGGAGGAAAAGGACGGCCAGGGCGAACATCAGGAGCGGCCCGATGACCCAGTTTTGGACAAGGGACAGGGAGAGGACTTTGACGTTCTTAAATACATCCCCGAGCTCCTCGTATTTCACCTTGGCCAGGGGCGGGTACATCATCAGGATGAGCCCGATGGCGATGGGGATGTTCGTCGTCCCCGACTGGAACCTGTTGATGAAGCCGACCACCGCCGGGACGAGATAACCGAGCCCTACGCCGAAGGCCATGGCCAGGAAGATCCACAGGGTCAAATAGCGGTCCAGGAATTTGAGTTTTGCGTTTCCGGGTGTCACGTAAAGCCTCCTCTTTCTGTTGTTAACGCCCCAGCAGAAAATATAGCCCGATGCCGATGATCAGGACTCCGGCGACCTTCTGGACGATGGCATGGGCCTTGCGCAAGCCTTTCGATTCGAGCAACCCCTTCGCCGCGCCGACCGATGTCCCTGCTACAAGGACGAGAACCGAATGGCCCAAAGCATAGACGAAGAGAAGGAAACCGCCGTAAATGATATTTCCCCTCTCCGCCACGAACGCCAGGAGCACGGCCAGGATGGGGACGGCACACGGCGTCGAGACGACGCCGAAGAGAAGTCCCAGCAGGAAAGCGCCGATGTTGCCCTGCTTTTTCACCCGGATCCCGGTGGGGACGGGCATGTTCCATTTAATAGCGCCCAACAGGTGAAGCCCCGTCAGCAGGCAGACGCCCGCCACCACGTACTTCCAGAACCTCCCGACGTCCCCGAACATCCGGCCCATCAGTCCTGAGATGAGGCCCAGGGTCGTGAAGGTCAAGGCCAATCCCAGGACGAAGAACAGGGAAAAGACGAGCGACCGCCTCACGGTCGTGGTCTCCCTGTTTCCAGCGATCACACTCATCAGGAGCGGGACCATGGCCAGGACGCAGGGATTCAGGGCCGTCGTTATGCCGCCGAAGAAAACGGCGACGACCGCCAGCCAGAGGCTGTGCTGGAGGAGCTGGGAGATGTCGCCGAACAGACCCGTCATGTTCCTCTTCCCTACTTCTTAGCGCCCTGCTTGACCAGGACCGCGACAAGCTCCTCCTTGGGGAAGAAGCCGACGTGGCGGTAGACCTCATTGCCGTCCGCGTCCACAAAGACCTGCGTGGGGATGAGCTGGATGCCATACTTGCGGCCCGGTTCGGGATCCTTCCAGACGTCGTAAAAGACCACTTGGACGTCCTCGGCAAACTCGGCCGCGATCTCCTTCATGATGGGCTGCATCTTCTTGCAGGGAATGCAGCGGTCCGCGCCGATCTCGATGAACGTGACTTTGAACGCAGAAAAATCCACGTCCAGGTTGTTCGTCACAAGGACTACGCCTTTTGTCGCCCGGACGGACGTCTTGGATTGATCGGCGTAGGTATTCGCGGCCATGCCAACGGAACCGGCGACCGAGAACAGAGTCAGGGCCAAGACAATACCCACCATGGAAATTTTAGACAACGTCAGTTTCCCCTCTGCCTTCAGCTGTCTTTTGACCTTTGACCATATTCCGTTTTTTCTGTATATTTCGCGCACTTTATGCAGGTCGGGGAAGGTAATGGCCTCACCCAGACAAAGGTTGGCACAGGTCGAACAGCCAACTACGCAATTATTCGGCCTTACGACTTCAGCGCCGTTTTTTGTCCAGGCGAATACATTCCTTCCGCAATTCATGCACATCGCACATTTCACGCATTTCTCCGCATCGATCGTGGGGGACCAATCGATCTTTTCCCTCGGATAGCCTGCCAACCAAGCCATGTTATGACCTTCTGTTAAAGCCGTCGTCTTTCCGGAATATTCATTCGCAAGATGTTCATCAGCCCGCTGATGACGATGATGGCGGGGACCGTCAGGGCCAACCGCAGAAGAGAAAACTCCACGCCCAGGAACTTCACTTCAAACAGGATCAT
>JALHVH010000133.1 GCA_022867105.1 Candidatus Aminicenantota bacterium | reverse complement strand
GCAAAGCAATATTATCCGCAAGCTGGATGAGGGGACCCTGCTGGAAGCCCAAAAGAAGGTCGGAGATTGGTACGAGGTTGCCGTCCAGACCGATGTGGGAATTTCCGTTGTCGGCTACATCCATGAGATGTTTGTCGAAGTGGAAACGGCCGAGGAGGAAAAAACGAAAGAGACAATGAAGGAAGAGAAGGTCAGAGAACCCGAACCCATGCCCGAGGTCAGGACGCAGAGAGTGGAACGGGCCGATGCGGCCCAGAAGTTCGAGCTCAGCCTCTACGGCGGCTACGCGCTGACGCAGGTCAACGGGCAGTCGAACTACACGGCGACCTGGAGCTCTTGGTATCTGGACTCGGCGACAGAAACGACGAACATCACCGGCAAGTCCCCCGGAGCCGGGTCGATCGGCGCTTCGTTCGCCTACTTCTTCACCCCCAACTTCGGCATCCAGCTCAGCGGGGAATTCCTCCTCAAGGGCAACATCCCCATGAAGTCCCACTTCAATTTCGACTATACCTGGTATACCGGCAGCTCCTACAACGAGACTGCCGACTGGAAGGGGACCGGAGGGCTCAATTCCATCCCCCTTAGCCTGGACCTCGTCGGGCGGTTCGGGGGCGGGACGATCGGCGGGTCTGTCTCGGCCGGAGCGACGCTGTTCATGAACTCGTTCGAGGCGGACTCCGCCATCGGCTTCGGCGTTACTCAAATCTGGCGAACCTATTACTGGTGGGGGTATACCGATACGCAGGCCGTCGATGCCCTCCGGATTCCCGCCGTCATCGATAAGACGAGCTGGACCGCCTTCGGCGGCAATCTCGGTGCGAGCATGACGTTCAAGATGTCCGGCAAGATCGGCCTCTTCCTCGACAGCCGTTACTTCCTATGCCCCGCGAAGGAATTCGACTGGGGCTTTGTCCTGGGCTCCTACGACGGGATCTTCTACGATACCATCACGGGCTTCGAGTTCGACCAGGATTCGTTGGAGTTTATCGCCGAGGGCAACAAGATGAAACGCTTCAAGGTCAACCCCTCGTTCTTCCGGATCGCGGCCGGCATCAAGTTCTATATGGGCAATTGAAAAGGGAAGCAGCTCGACAAGGGCCCTTCAAGCTGCAAGCCATACCCGGGGAAGGCCGCCGAAAGGCGCCTTCCCCCTTTTTTGTCTCGTCTTCAGGCCCTCGCATCTGGATCATTACATTCTGGCCATTTTCTCGCTTGGGCAGGAGTCTATCGTCCTCGACATCCGGAGCGGACGGTAATAAACATGAGATGGACAACCGGCGGCCGCGCCGTGAGTCCCCGGGCTTTTCAGGGGATCTGAATTCCGCCGGCGGTTCTTTGAACAGGACATTTAGGAGAAGGATCTCCGAAGAACCGGCCGTCCTGACCGGCGGGCCCCAAAGCTGGACGCCGCTTGTCACGAAGACGTGCGTCCGGTTTTTCTTGATATATCCCCAGCTGAGCTCGTACTCGCGGTTCGTGATTCCGTTGATGGGAAAGAGCTGCCCGTGATGGGTATGGCCCGAAAGCTGAATATCGACGCCCGTGCGGCTGACATTTTCGAGGTCGGTCGGGCGATGGTCCAGGAGGATCACCGGTAGGTCCTCGGGCGTATCCCTCAGGAGATCGGCGACGGGCTTCCGGTTCCTGGAATGGGCGTCGTTGCGGCCGGCCAGATAAACCGCGTCGTCGATCTTCACGACCATGTCCTCCAATAGTTTGATCCCT
>JALHVH010000132.1 GCA_022867105.1 Candidatus Aminicenantota bacterium | reverse complement strand
CCCACCTCGGACTCAAGATCGCCTTTGACGAAAGGATCGCCCACACGATCTACGCCGGCAGCGACCTCTTCCTGATCCCCTCCCGATATGAGCCCTGCGGCCTGACCCAGATGTACAGCCTCCGCTACGGCACGGTCCCCGTGGTCAGGGCCACCGGCGGACTGGACGACAGCATCCGGGAGTTTGATCCCGTAACCGGAATCGGGAACGGCTTTAAATTCGAGGCGGCCTCGCCGGACGCCCTTGTGGGGGCCGTCAGGAATGCGCTGGCCGCATTTGGGCGACCGTACGACTGGCAGGCCCTCGTCCGGAACGCCTTCGACGGCGATTTCTCCTGGGAGAAAGCCGCCGGAGAATACATGGACCTCTATAGTAAGCTCGCCGAGCTTTAACGGTGGAAATCCCTTCGAGATCTCCTTCTGGAGAACCCGGGCGGGCGTCGAAGTCGATTTTGTTCTCTATGGCCCTTCCGAGTTCTGGGCCATCGAGGTCAAGAATACCTCAAAGGTCCGCGATGAGGACCTGCGGTCTTTGCGAACGTTCGTGGCGGATTACCCGGAATGCAGGGCGCTTTTCCTCTATAGAGGGGAAGATCGATTCTTGCGCCGGGGAATCCTCTGTCTGCCCTGTGAAGAGTTCCTTCGTCAATTGAGACCGGGAGAAACCCTTCTCCGATAGTTAAGCATAAGGGGATTCCGTAATAATATCGCATCTAAATTTATTTGATCCATCCATCAATGGACCTTTCTTGTGGTCAGAAGCTTCCCCCTTTCGAAAAGCTGTCTATTTATTTTTCTTCCCTCAAGTATCCCGCGGCGGTCTCGGGCGGAACGGGATTGATATAGAACCCGGTCCCCCATTCGAAACCGGCGACCTTGGTCAGCACGGGTAGGACCTCCATATGCCAATGGAAGTATTGCTCGATTCCCGGCCAGGCCTTTTGGGAGAGCGTCGGGTTCGGGGCCTGATGGAGGATAAGATTGAAGGGCGGGTCGGAGAGCGTCGTTTTCAGCCTGGTCAGGACCGTCTTCAAGACACCCGCCAGCGAGGCCAGCTCTTCATCCTCCGCGGACGTGAAGAACGGGGAATGGCGGAGGGGGGTGATCGCCATTTCGAACGGGGACCTGGACGCGAAGGGCGCGATCACGCAAAATCGATCGTTCCGGAGGACGAGGCGTTCGTGGAGGGTCGTTTCTTCCCTAAGAGTCCGGCAGAAGATGCATTCCTTGAAGGTCCGGAAAAGTCTTTCCGAGCCATAGACCTCTTCTTTCACCCTCTTGGGAACGATGGGGGTGGCCAGGATCTGCGAGTGAGGATGGCCGAGCGAGGCCCCGGCCTCCTTGCCCTTGTTCTTGAAGACCTGGACATACTGGTAGTGGAGCTCTTCCTCGATGGCTTTGATCCTCTGCCGGCAGACCCGGAGGACATCGCGGATGTGGGTCGTGTCGAGGTCGCTCAACTCTTTATCGTGGTCCGGGTTCTCGATGATGACCTCATGGACGCCGACCCCGGGCATCCATTGGAAGACGCCCTTGGCCGACTTTGGCGGCGCGGCGCCCGGGCTCAGGGCGGGGAACTTATTCGTTACGACCCGGACCCTCCAGCCCGGCCCGTCGGGGGGTGTTCCGCTCTCGCGCAGGGCGAAGACCTCCGGCGGCGTCTTCGATTCGTTCCCCATGCAGAACGGGCAGAACCCCGACCCGCCTTCTTTCTTCTCCGGAGAAGCCGGCCGGAAATCGTCAGGCCGCTTGCTCCGCTCCGTGGCGATGATCACCCACCGTCCGCTGACCAGGTCCTTTCTCAGCTCGGACATCTTAATCCTTGATCAGTTCCCGGACCTTGGCCTTGAGCTCGGCGAGAGACGAGGACTTGACCACGTAGGCGTCAGCGGCCCACGTCATGAAGTCCTCCTTGTAGCTCTGATAGGCGGTGTTGATGATGATCGGGACGTCCTTCCTCAAACCCATGATTTGGGCGATGAGCTCGACACCGTCCTTCCCCGGCATACGGATGTCCGTGATGATCAGATCGAACGTCTTGTTATTGAGCGCGTCCAGGGCCGAATCCGCATCGTGGACGGACGTCACTTCGTAGCCCTCGGCGGACAGTTCTTCTTCGTAGAGGAGGCAGAGCGGCTGTTCGTCTTCCACGAGGAGTATCTTTTTCATGGCGAGGCCCTCCTTTCCTGGCATTGGAATAACAGGCGGAACCGGGCCCCTTTACCTCCCCGGCTCTCGACTTCGATCTTGCCGCCGCAGGCGTCCATGACCCGCTTGACGAAGGGCAACCCCAGGCCCATCCCCTTCTCTTTCGTCGTGAAGAAGGGCGTAAAAAGCTTCGCTTTGTCGGCTTCGGTGATCCCTCCGCCCGAGTCCTTGACGCTGAGGACGAATATCTTTTCGTTCTTGGCATAGGCCAGGACCGATATCTTTCCTTCCGCGGGAGTGGCTTCGATGGCGTTTTCCAGAACATTGCGGAAGACCTCCCCGACATAGGTCGGGTCGCAGAGAACCTGGGGCGGGCACTTGGCGATCCGGACGTTCAGCCGGACGCCGCGGCTTTGCACCTTGGTCTTGATCTCCGGGCTCTCGATCACCGATTCGAGGACGGGCCGGACGTCGAAGGCGACCGGCTCCTTGAGAGTGACCTTGAGAAAGTGGGCGATCTGGTAGACGATGTCCTCCAGCCTCTTCGTTTCGTCCCGGATGATGCGCAGGTTGCGGTTCTTTTTCTCTTCGTCGAGGTCCGGCTGGAGGAGTTGCTCCGTGAAGCCGCCGATGGTCACGAGCGGGTTTCTGAGCTGGTGAGTGACAAAGACCGCCATCTCGCCCAGGGCGGCCATCTTTTCCGCCTCGACGAGCTTCTTGTGGAGCGAGGCGGAATAGACGTAGTTCCCGGCGATCAGACCGCAGATGACCGCAAGCTTGATGTCCAGCGGGGCGATCGGGGCCTTGGTGAAGGCGTTGTCCAGGATGATCTCTCCGAAGACTTCGTTCCTGGCAAGCAGGGGAATGCAGACGAAATCATCCACCCCGATGATCTCCAGAAACTTGGGGTCCACCAGGGGCTCGTTCCCGGCGTCCTTGACCAGGAGAATGTCCTTGTCCCTGGCCGAGAGAGCGGGGATGAGGAGCACCCCCCCGCTCAGGGGATAGCGCAGGTTCCGGATGCGCCGGCTCAAGGTGTCCTGGCTCTTGCTGATGAGGGAACGGTTGTATTCGATGACCTCGACGTAGCCGATGCCGGGGGTCGACAGGACTTCCCAGACGTTCCGCGCTTCCTGGGCCGACCTCGGCCCGAGCCACATCTCGCCACGCAGGGTGTCGCCGTCCTTGAGTAAGAGCATGGCCCGGTTGAAACCGACTCCGGAGCCTGATGTCAGGGCGGTCAGCAGGACCAGGAGGTTATCCTCCATGGAGAAAGGCTGGACGAACCCTTGGGAAATGATGGAGAGCAGCATGAGCTGGCGGGGGGTTTCTTTCTGGACTTCGGTGAAGTAGAAGCTGTATTTCTCGATCATGCCGGCTTCCAGTTCTTGGGGATGACGCGCACGCCTTCCTTGCTGATCTTGAAGTTCCTGGCGTCTTCCTCATCCGAGAAGCCGATGGCGAAGCCTTCCGGGATCATGGCCCGCTTGTCGATGATGACCTTCCGGAGCCTG
>JALHVH010000131.1 GCA_022867105.1 Candidatus Aminicenantota bacterium | reverse complement strand
TGATAGGAGGACAAACCTGGCCAGGGACGTCGTCGCAAGGCTAAAAAAAGTTTTCGGAGATAAGCTATTCGAAACATATATCTCCAAAAGCGTCAAGCTGGAAGAGAGCCCAGCTTATAAAGAGTCGATCTTCACATACGCGCCCAATTCCGTCGGAGCCCTGCAATATAAAAAAGTCGCCGAGGAGATAATCAAACGTGCAAAAAAATAAGCGTTCCGGTCTTCCTGAGACAATAGGCATGAGGCATGACGACCATTTCGTAGATTTGATCTCATCCAGGGCCGTCGGCCCGAGGATCCGGATGATCGCCCTTGAAAAGATCGATCCCAATCCGCATCAGGCCAGGAGCGAACTCGGGAACATACAGGAGCTCATGGATTCCATCAAATCGAAGGGGGTCCTGGAACCCATCCTTGTCCGCTCCAAAGCTCATCGTTTTGAGATCATTGCCGGAGAAAGGCGCTTCATCGCCTCCAAGAACATCGGCATCACTGAAATTCCCTGCATCGAGATGGATGTCGAGGAGAACGAGGCCATGGAGATCGCCCTCATCGAGAATCTCCAGAGGAAAGACCTCGAACTTTTCGAAGAAGCCGACGGTCTCAACGCGCTCATCGACCTTTACGGCTACAATCACCAGGAGGTTTCCGAGAAGATCGGAAAAGCCCGGTCCACGATCACCGAGATCCTGTCCCTTAGCAAAGTTCCCGACAATGTCCGTGAGATCATCAAAACTTCGGGCGTCTTCAGCCGAAGCACTATCATCGAGATCGCTAAACAGAAGACCGAGGCCGACATGCTGAAGTTCGCCCAGCAGATCGCCGAGAGACGTTTAACAAGGGAGGATACGAGAGAACTCTCCAAGCTGTTGAAAGGCAAAACGAAAAAGCCCAAGTTCTATGTCTATAATTACGTTCCCGAAGGGAGCGACAGGTACAGGTTACGGCTTGAATTCAAAAAGCAGACCATGAGTCGCCAGGAGATCATAGAAATCCTGCAAGAAATCATCGAGAAGCTCAAGAAACAGGCCTCATCAAAAAGTTAATGGGGAATTAGCCCCATCAAAGCTCGCTTAATTCGCTTAATCCATTGATAAGACATCATTTAGCGCTTTTTAAGTGGAATATATATTAGTTGACATAATAATCGTTATGCGACGCAGTATTTCGTTTTCCTCCAACCCGCTTATTCTCAAAGATTTCTCGCCATTCACATCCTGTGAATTTCGCTTATGCACAAAAACGGCGCACCTGCGGAAAACGCAGGGCACGTTCTTCTTAATTCTCTTGCGTTTGTGCCTGCAACGTATTGTTCTTGATGGCATGGACACGTAGATTGGGGGTTTGGACGGGATGGAGCGCAAAGAACCGGGCCTTCCCTTGGGCCGTGGATTTCGGGGATAAATAATCCGCAGGGTCTACATCCCCTTGCTCATGGCTCCTAAGAAGTCCTGGTTCGTCTTCATTTTCCCCAGCTTCTCGTTGAGGAGTTCCATGGCTTCGACCTCGCCCAGCTGGCTGAGGACCTTCCTCAATATCCAGATCCGGTTGAGGTCGTCGGCCTCGATCAGCAGCTCTTCCTTTCGGGTTCCGGACCGGGAGATGTCAATGGCCGGAAATAGACGCTTGTCGACAAGGCGCCGGTCGAGGTTGATCTCCATGTTGCCCGTTCCCTTGAACTCTTCGAATATGACCTCGTCCATCCGGCTTCCGGTGTCGATGAGGGCCGTGGCCATGATGGTCAAGCTGCCGCCTTCTTCGACCTTTCGGGCCGCGCCGAAAAATTTCTTGGGCTTGTTCAGGGCGTTGGC
>JALHVH010000130.1 GCA_022867105.1 Candidatus Aminicenantota bacterium | reverse complement strand
TCTCCCTACGGTCGAGGACCCGTGCCCGCTCCGCCCTTCAACGACCTCCTCCGGGCATCGTCCCTGCGCCATTACCGAAATTCGCCCGAAAAGAAATGCGTCCGTCCAAGTTGCCAGCCCACACAAAACGGAAGAGGGCTTTCTTTGATTATGATTCCGGAAGGAGCAGGCGGTTCCGCTCCGACCGCTGTTCGCCGACCGAGGTGACATAGATGGCCGGCTCGTCCACGACCGGGCACTTGTTCTCGCAGATCCCACAGCCGATGCAGAGCACGTTGTCGATGACGGGCGCTTTCTGGGTCGCCGTCGTCCCGTCGAAGAGCTTCGTTTCGACCATGATGAAATTGATCGCTTTGGGCGATGTCGGGCAGTGCTCCTCGCAGACGATGCACGGTCTCCCCAGCGCGTATGGGATGCAGCGGTCTTTCCTGATCCAGGCCGAGCCGATCTTGGCCTTCGTCTTTTCCTCGATCTTCAATTCCTTGATCGCCCCGGTCGGGCAGACCTGGGTGCAGAGCGAGCAGTAGTATTCGCAGTAGCCGATCTTCGGGACCAGCATGGGCGTCCAGATCCCCTCGGGCCCGGCCTCCGACAGCGCCGGTTGAAGGGCGTTGGTGGGACAGGCTTTCATGCACTCACCGCACTTGACGCATCTCTGGAGGAACGTCTCCTCGGGGAGCGCCCCCGGCGGACGGATGAGCTTCAGGTCGGACCGCTTCCGGGCCGGTGTTATCCGGAAGAACGGGGCCGCGATCGCCCCGAGCGCCGTCGTCAGGATGAGCTTCCGCCGTGAGAGGTCAACCGTCGCGAGCTTCTCCGGCTTCGCCTTCGCCGGGAACGTGATCGCCGCCGTCGGGCAGATGGCCGCGCACGTCTCGCAATAGACGCATTCCGCGCTCTGCCATTTCTCGTTCGGATACGGCACGGCTTGTGTCTCGCAGTGCGTCGTGCACAGCCCGCACTTGATGCACTTCTCCTCGTCGATCCGGAGCTTGAAGACGTTCAAGCGCGAGACGACCCCGAGGAGTGCCCCGAGCGGGCAGACGTACCGGCACCAGAACCGCTCCTTCCAGACGTTGAGGGCGACGATCCCGGCGAAGATCAGCATGATCAGGAATCCCTGCCGGAAGGTGTCGTTGAGCATCATGTTGTCCATGAACTGGGAGATCGCCTGGGCCGCGGAGTTTACATGGAGGCCGTAGAGAAGGCCGACGAACCCGGACGCGATGCGGGTGAGACCCGGGAAAATGCCTATGGCGAACGACCGGTAGAGGAGACTCAGAGGGTCGAGGGTCCCCACGACGTCCAGCGTGAACACGGCGCTCACTAGGACAAAGACGAGAACCGCGTACTTCCAGGAGACGCTCGCCTTTTCCTCCTTCTTCGGCCGGAGGAACTTCGCTTTCTTGAAGACGAAGGAAAAGAACTGGTGGACCGCCCCCAGCGGACAGACCCAGCCGCAGACGACCCGCCCCAGGACGATCGTCAAGAGGACGGACACCCCGGCCAGGGCGAGCGAGGCGAAAAACATCCGGGAGGCGAAGAACGTCGTCAGCGCGATGAGCGGGTCGAAGTGAAAGAACCGCTCCACCGTCCGTCCGATATAATCCTGCCCCGTGTAGTGGCTGACGGCGAAAAGATACACGAACAGGCCGAAGAACCCGGCCTGCGTCGCGATACGAAGGACCTGAAGGATCCGGTATTTCCTAGA
>JALHVH010000129.1 GCA_022867105.1 Candidatus Aminicenantota bacterium | reverse complement strand
GTTGGGGATCGACAGAGAAGAAACCGCAGCCTTCAAAAATCCACCTCTTATCTGGTCCCCCTATCGGTGAACGGTGGCCATTTCAAAGCAAGGGTGTGCTGAATCAAGCCGCCGCTATAGCTCAAAATGCTCCCATTCGTACTTCACGCGCTCCATGAACTTATGGAAGCGCGGCTCGCCCTTGATGTTGCCTTAAATCTCTTCGACGAGCTTCACAAAACGCTTGTTGGGGATCGCAATACAGCGTGTGCGAGAAACTTCATCGCGGGGCGAACACCTTCGTGTCGCAGCCCGGGGCCTCGATCTGGATATCCCACGTCTTCCAGACCTTCCATGCTGCGTCGGTCTGTGTCATCGAAAGCACGGCCTCGACCGCGCATTGTTTCGGAATAAGACTCACCGTGCCCCCGGCAAACACATCCCCGCCCTGGTCTTTCGGATTCGCCAGCCGGACCTTGACATCTTTCGCGTCCTTGGACCCCAGATTCATGATGTAAAGACGGAAGGCATAGGGATGGACCAGCATGTGGGGATCGGCAAAGCTGCGGTCGGGCTCGCTCCATGACGCCGAAGTCACCAGCATCGGACGCTCATACAGCGTGGAAAACAGCTTATGAACTTCCAGCGCCTCCGGCGGCAGACCCGTGCCGTCCGTCGGGATCGAGTCAAATTTATCGCAGAGTTCATCCGCATATGCCGTCACCGCCGGATCAACCTTGCCCTTGAAAAATCCCACCCCGGGCGATTCCGGCGCAACCAGCCGGATAAACCGGATCTGGCGCTCCAACTCCTCTTTGGTCGCGACCCAGTTCTCGCCTGGCTGGCCGCCCACACCAAGGCCGATAAGCACGATCGCCTTCTCCAGCAGACCGTGCAGGCGCGCCGCGTGAAGCTGCGAAGCGATCCACCAGTATTCCTTCACGTCGCCCACATAACATTCCATCATCAACAGGTCCACGACCTTCTTATAGGTTTTGGCCAGAACCTCCGGAACCGGCCCACGCATCTGGTACACGCCCAGGCTGACCTGGGGCTTCTGCTTCTTGAAGGCTTCCAGGATCTGCGCCGACTTCTGATCGGCTTCGCCGCCCTCGTCGAAACCCAACTCGTCAATCGCCAGCAGGGGTCGGGGATTGTCCCCGAAATCTATTCCGGCCAGGACGGCAACTCCCTGCTCCACGGTTGTGTCGGTGAGTAGACTTTGCCAGGTCTTGGGCGTGACTGCGATTCCGCCGCGGCCGCTCCAGTACTTCCAATCCGCGCTGTGCGCGTAGGTGGCGGACTTGAAGGCCCGCGCTTCCTCCTCCGGGTAATAGACCATCGCGATGATTTTATCGAGTCCGAGCACCTTCGGCCGCTCGCCGGTCCGCGCGCCGCCGGCCGCGATCATCCAGCCGACCGCCAGCGTCATTCCCAGCCACGCCGCCACCGTTTTTTTCATGCCTTCCTCCTTCGCGGGCCGCTCCAACCAATACCGGCATGCATGTCCATACCAGCAGCGTAAAGTGTGCGGCTTTGTCAACAAAAAATCGCGCGTTCTGCGCGGGGCGGCTTTTCCCGCCATTATCCCGCGGCACCTGGGGCAGACCATCGGATCCACTTCATAAACCTTTCCCCCTATATCCCCCTTTAGATAAAGGGGGGAGAGGGGGGGATTGATAACGTTGGCTTCTTCGGAGCAGAATGTTGAGAATCGCCAAAACAGCCAAGACGATGGCTATCGAAAGCCACATGGTTTTTATCTTGAGAGTGGCAAGAGGGCCGGAGCCTACCGGGCTATTATAGGGAATGCTCGGGTCGATCTGAGCTTTGATTTCTTCTATTTTCTCTTTGGACCACTCGTAAACAGACCTATTGAGCGTCCGGCGGAAGTATTTCTGTGCCGTAAGATTTTCTTTATAGGCGATAAAAAGCAAGTTCTTTTTTTGAGCCTCGTCTGTGGCCTTCATGGCTTCCTTGTATTTCCGATCCCTTCTGAAGAGGTGAATTCTCAACTCATAAAGGAAAGGGTGCGTCGAACCCGTGAATGTGCGCAGGAAGTCATCATATTTTTTATCCTTCCATTCGT
>JALHVH010000128.1 GCA_022867105.1 Candidatus Aminicenantota bacterium | reverse complement strand
GGCGAATTCCAGGCCGCCGGCAAGCTCACCCAGGCCGCCGACATCATTTCCCAGAATCCCCAGGCCCTTCAACTCCGCTTCCTGGGCACCCTGACCGAAATCGCCGCCGAAAAGAACTCCACGATCATTTTCCCACTGCCGTTGGATTTTCTCAAGGCCTTCACGTACGAAAAACCCCAGGAGAAGAAATAGCATCGAGGAAAACGACAATCTTCACCCGCACTAACCTTCGATGGCGACCATCGCCTTGATGACACCGTCGCGACGATCGAAAACGGTCTCGAAGGCCTCCTGGACACGCCCGAACGGAAAGGTATGGGTGGCCATGAAGCCGGCCCCGATCGCCCCCGAGGCCATGAGGTCGAGGGCCCTCTCCAGGCAGTGGTTCTGGCGGCGGACGTTCTGAACCCGGAGCTCCTTGCGCCGCAGTCGGCTGATGTCGAAGGAGATCCGCTCCTCGATGGGGATGCCGACCATGACGAGCGTTCCCCCGGGCTTTAGGAGGCCGACCGCCTGGTCGACGGCCTCCTGTTGGCCGCAGCACTCGAAGACGAGGTCGAGGCCCAGGGGCTCGCGGGCCAGGATCTCCGCGACGATATCCGCCTCTTGTGGATTCCCGGTCCAAGCCGCTCCTGCCGTTCGGGCGGCCTCTATTCGGGCGGGGACCTTTTCGGTAACAAAGACGCGGCGTCCCCCCTCGAACCGAAGGACCAGGCAGACGCTCAGCCCGATCGGCCCGGCTCCCAGGACGGCCGTAGTCCGGCCTTTGATCTCTCCGGCCAGTTTGACCGCCCAAAGGCCTATGGAAAGCGGTTCGGCGATGATACCTTCGGTCCATGACATCTTCGGCGGGAGAAGATGGCAATTGCGCTCGGGCATAACGATGAATTCGGCGAGGGCGCCGTCGAGCTGTCCGGGACTGCCGAGGAAGCGCAGATGGCGGCACGTATGAGGTCTTTCGGCCAGGCATTGGTCGCAATGCCCGCACGAAACGGCCGGTTCGACGCAAACGCGGTCCCCCGGCTTGACGCGCTTCACGCCGGCGCCCACGGCCTCGACGACGGCCGCGCATTCGTGGCCTAGGCGGACGGGATAGCGGAGGTCGAGATCGCCCACCTGCGGCTCTGAGAAGTAGTGGAGATCGCTGCCGCAGATGCCGACGAGCGCCGTCCGCAGAAGGACATCGTTTCCGTTCCGGATCTCCGGGACGCCGGACTCGCGGATCTCGATCCTTCCCGGGGCCGTCAAAATAGCAGTCTTCATCTTGATACCCATTTTATGCGGAAGGGGGATCTCCGCGCAAGGCGGGAACCGGCCGTCCCGCCTGTTTCTATTTCTTCGCGATGACCAGCATTTCAAAATCTTCCGGCGTCAACGTGTCGGCCCGGCTGAATTTGCCGAGCCTGGCGCCGTGGATGGAGCACGGGTGAAAACCTCTCGAGAGGATTTCAGGCGAACGGGTTTTCGGTTTTGTAGAGCATGCCGGCCGGCCGGTTGAATGCGATGTCCTCGACGCCGAGCATCCGCATCGCGGCGAAGAGCGCCTTGCCGGCGTGCCGGAAGGCCACGGCCGTGTGATGGGGGAAGCGCTTCTCGATGAGGACGTGACGGTAGAAGCGCCCCATCTCCCTCACGGCGAAGACCCCGATCCCGCCGAACGACTTGGGATCGATGTCCAGGACCTCGCCCTCGGCCATGTAGGAGCGGAGCACGGTATCGGCCGTAGATTGCAGCCGGAAGATCGTGATGTCACCCGTCTTGATGCGTCCTTCGAGCGTGCCGCGGGTGATGTCGGGCACTTTCCCGGGCTCCATGAGCCGGTGCATGATGAGCTGGAATTTCATCTCCCCTCCGACCATGCAGAGGGACGACGTGTTCCCGCAATGGAAACCCATGAAGAGGTCGTTCGCCTTGTAGGGGCCGACGAGCTTTTTCGCTTCCTCGTACATGTCATAGGGGACCGTGTTGTTGATGTCGAGAAGGGTCGCCGGGAGCTCCGTCGCGCAGGTGGCGATGTACTCGCTCAGGGCGCCGTAGATATCCACCTCGCAAGAGATCGGGATGCCGCGGGAGGCCATCCGGGAATTGACGTAGCAGGGGACGAACCCGAAGAAGCTCTCGTAGGAGGGCCAGCACTTGTTGGCGAACACGGCGTACTCGGACGCGCCCAGGTTCGTCTCCATGAACTTCTTCAGGGCCACCTCGTACTGGGCCAGTTTCTCGAGGAGGTCGGGGAAGCGGTTGCCCTTGCCCAGCTCCCTGGCCATGTCCCTGGCCACGGCCTTGATCGCCGGGTCGCCCTTGGCCTTGAGGAAGATGTCGTAGAGGTCGAGTTCGCTGTTTTCCATGATCTCGACGCCGATGTCGTAAAGGGGCTTGATGGGCGCGTTGCAGGCCAGAAAGTCCTGCGGCCGGGGCCCGAAGGAGAAGATCTTGAGCTTAGCCAAGGCCAGGATGATCCTGGCTACCGGGACGAATCCGGCGATCATGCCGGCGACCTCGGAGGGGATGCCTACCGGGTATTCGGGGATGTAGGGCCGCAGTTTCCGGAGGCCCGCGTTGTAGGACGTATTGAGCATGCCGCAGTAGGCATCGCCGCGTCCGCCGATGAGGTCCTTGCCCGTCTCCTCGGCGGCGGCCGCGAACATGACCGGCCCGCCGAACTTTTGGGCGAGGATCGTGTTCGGACCTTCGGGGCCGAAGTTCCCCAGGTAGATGACGAGGGCGTTGACGCCCTTGGCCCGGACCTCTTCGAGGGCCTTCATCGCGTCCTTCTCGTTCTCGACGATGGTTTCGATCTTGACGATAGGGACGCCCTTCTTCCGGCATTCCCTGACGACGTTCTCCCGCCTTTTTCTGGACAATTCGATGGGGAAGCAGTCGCGGCTGACGGCCACGATCCCCAGTTTGACTTTCGGCAGGTTCTTCATGTCTTCGCTCCTTTCCCCCGAAGGAGGCTGTCGCGCAGGTCGAGCAGGTCCTTCATGACGTTGTACAAACCGCCGCACCGCTTCTTGGTCCCGAAGGCGTCGTGAAGCTGGCGGTAAAGCTTGTACAGCTCCACATAGACCGCGTGGGCCTTCGGGTCGGGCTTGAACGTCCTCTTCTTCACTCCCGCCATGGCCTCCTGGGCTTCATTAAAAGTGGCGTAGCCGCCGTTCGCCCCGCCCGCGACGACCGCGCCGGCCATGGCCGAGCCGAGGGCACAGGTCTGGGCCGAGCGGGCGATCTTCATCTCCTTGCCCGTGACGTCGGCGTAGATTTGCATGACCAGGGGGTTCTTTTCGGCGATGCCGCCGCAGTTGATGACCTCCCCGATCGCGACCCCGTATTCCTCGAAGCGCTTGATGATGGTCAGGGCCCCGAAGGCCGTCGCTTCGATGAGGGCCCGGTAGATCTCCTCCGGCCGGGTGTGAAGGGTCTGGCCGACAAGGAGCCCCGTGAGCCGCTGGTCGACGAGAATGGTCCGGTTGCCGTTGTTCCAATCAAGGGCGAGCAGGCCGGACCGGCCGGGTTTGAGTTTGGCGGCCTTCCGGGTCAGGATTTCGTGGGAGCCCTTCCGGGGTCCCCCGGGCTGGATCTCGTTGACGAACCAGTTGAAGATGTCGCCGACGGCTGACTGGCCGGCCTCGAGCCCGAGGTAGCCGGGGAGGACCGAGCCGTCGACGATGCCG
>JALHVH010000127.1 GCA_022867105.1 Candidatus Aminicenantota bacterium | reverse complement strand
CGGCTACGAGGTCATCCTCGTCGAGAAGAACCCCTCGATCGGGGGCAAGATGATCCAGCTTTCGGAGACGTTCCCGACGCTGGATTGCTCCCAGTGCATCCTGACGCCGAAGATGGTCGAGGTCTCGCGCCACCCCCGAATCAAGCTTCTGACCTACCACGAAGTCGACTCCATCTCGGGGTTCGTCGGTAATTTCAAGGTCCGGATCAAGAAGAAGCCCCGCTACGTCGACGAGACCCTCTGCAACCTCTGCAACGAGTGCGAAAAGGTCTGCCCCCAGGTCGTCCCCGACGAGTTCAACATGGGCCTCTCCTTCCGCAAGGCCATCTACATGCCCTTCCCTCAGGCCATCCCGGGGACCTTCACGCTCGACGCCGAACACTGCCTCGGCCTGAACCCCGTGCGCTGCGGCAAGTGCAAAGACGTCTGCGAGAAGAAGGCCATCGATTACGACATGAAGGAGACGATCGTCGAGGAGGAGGTCGGGGCCGTCGTCGTGGCCACCGGATATGACCTGTATACCATGCAGGCCCTCGGCGAGTACGGGGGGGAGAAGTATGAGGACGTCGTCAACGGCCTCGAGTTCGAACGCATCCTTTCCGCCTCGGGCCCGACCGGGGGGACGATCCGGAGGCCGTCGGACGGCAAGATCCCCAAATCGGTCGTCTTCGTCCAGTGCAGCGGTTCCCGCGACACGGAAAAGCACCTGCCCTACTGTTCGAAGATCTGTTGCATGTACACGGCCAAGCACGCCATGATGTACCGCCATCGCGTCCCGGACGGCCAGGCCACGGTCTTCTACATCGACGTCCGGACGGGGGGAAAGTCGTTCGACGAATTTTACATGCGGACGATCGAGGAGGACAAGGTCCTCTACCTTCGAGGCAAGGTCTCCAAGATCTTCAAGGAAGGCGACAAGCTCATTGTCTGGGGCGTGGACACCCTGACCGGGAAAAAGGTCGAGGTCGAGGCCGACATGGTCGTCTTGGCCATGGCCATGGTCAAGGCCGACGGGGTCCAGGACCTGCTGAAAAAACTCAAGATCGCCACAGACATCCACGGTTTCCTGGCCGAGGCCCATCCCAAGCTGAGGCCCGTCGAAAGCCTCAACGCCGGCTTCTACCTGGCCGGCTGCTCCCTCGGCCCCAAGGACATCCCCGAAACGGTCGCCCAGGCCTCGGCCGCGGCGGCCAAGGTCGGGGACCTTTTCGCCCAGAAGGAACTTCTCCACGAGCCGACGGTCGTGCCGGTCAACGACGAGCTCTGCTCCGGCTGCGGCATCTGCATCACCATGTGCCCGTATTCCGCCCGGAGCCTGGACCCGACCCGGGGGGTCGTCGTGGTGAACGAGATCCTCTGCGAGGGCTGCGGGGCCTGCGCCGCCGCCTGCCCGAGCGGCGCCGCCCAGCAGCGCAACCAAACCGACAACCAGATTTTCTCCATGCTTAGGGCCATGCTGAGGGAGTGACCATGTTCGAACCGCAAATCATGTGCTTTCTCTGCAAGTGGTGCACAAGTGCGGCGGCCGACGCGGCCGGCACGTCGCGTTTCCACCATGCCCCCAACAACATCAACATGAGGGTCATGTGCTCGAGCCGCGTCGACCCCCAGCACATCCTCTACGCGTTCAAGGAGGGGGCTGACGGCGTGTTCATCGGCGGCTGCCATCCCGGCGACTGCCACTATGTCGAGGGGAACTACAAAACCCTCCGCCGGGTCGCCCTCTTCAAGGTCATGCTCCAGGACCTGGGGATCGACCCGAAGCGGCTTCGCCTGGATTGGATCTCGGCGGCGGAAGGGAAAAAATACGCCACAACGATGGACGAGTTCACGGAACAAATCCGCGCCCTAGGACCGCTCCATCTGAACGAAAAAGCTCTAGTCCAAGAGGTGGTCAAAGATGAGTAAGACAGCATCCAAACCCAAAAAAGCCGCGGTCCATGACAAGGCCGCCGAGGAGCGTCTCGTCCCCATCTTCATCATGGGGAAACGCTACGAAGTGCCCGACTCGCTGACGATCCAGAAAGCCCTCGAGTACGCCGGCTACTTGCTCGTCCGGGGCTGTGGCTGCCGGGGAGGGATCTGCGGCGCATGCGGCACGGTATACCGCTTCCCCAATTCTTATCGGATCGAGGTCGGGCTGGCCTGCCAGACGGTCGTCCAGCCGGACATGTACATCGCCCAGATCCCCTTCTTCCCGGGCAACAAGGCCGTCTACGACATCGAGAGCCTGCCGGCCGTGGGGGGCACGATCGCCGCCCTCTACCCCGAAGTCTTCAAGTGTGTCGGCTGCGGCACGTGCACCCGGAGTTGTCCCATGGACATCGACGTCCTGGGTTATATCTCGAAGGCCATCCAGGGCGACATCGCGGCCGTGGCCGAGGGCTCCTTCGACTGCGTCATGTGCGGCCTGTGCGCCGCCCGCTGCCCGGCCGAGGAGGTCCAGTACAACATCGCCATCCTGGCCCGCCGCCTCTACGCCCGGCATCTCGTTCCCAAAGCCAAGCACTTGGAAAAGGCGGTCAAGGCCGTGGAGGCCAAGGTGTTCGACAAGGCCCTCCAGGAAATCAAGAAAAAGAGCGTGGACGAGCTTAAAAAGCTCTACAAGGGCCTCGAGACCGAGCCGGACACGGCCGACGAGTCCTGGACGCCTCAAAACAAATCCTATCTGGGAGAATGACCCATGCCTTACACGCCTGAACTTCAAGAGCTGATCAAGAGGGTTGAAAAAACGAGGCCGGCCCGCGTCGAGAAGAAGCGGGCGGGCGAAGAGTTCACCCCGATGTCCCTCCAAGAGCGCGAGGCCATCCTGAAGTACCATCCCGACTTCAAGGAGGAGGGCCGGACGGAGATCCTCGTCGGTCCCAACAAGGGCTACCGGATCGCCAAGGAGATGGTCAACCTCCTCCATGCCAAGAGCCGCCTCGACCCGGACACCATCGATCTCGGCCGTGTCGATTTCGAGACCGACGTCCTCATCATCGGGGCCGGCGGGGCGGGCTCGTCGGCGGCCCTCATGGCCCGGGAGAACGGGGCCCGTGTCCTCATGGCCACGAAGCTCCGCATCGGCGACGCCAATACCATGATGGCCGAGGGCGGCATCCAGGCCGCGATCAAGATCGAGAAGGACTCCCCCTATTACCACTACCTCGACGCCATGGGCGGCGGACACTTCAAGAACGACCCCGAGCTCGTCGAAACGCTCGTCGTCGAGGCGCCCAAGGTCATGGCCTGGCTGGAAAAGCTGGGGGCGTTGTTCTCCAAGTACGAGGACGGACGCCTCAAGGCCATGCACGGCGGCGGCACCTCGAGGAAGCGCATGCACTACGCCGGCGACATCACCGGCGCCGAGATGATGCGGACCCTCCGCGACGAGGTCAAGAACCACCCCGACGACATCAAGATCCTGGAATTCTCCCCCGCCGTCGAGCTCATCCTGAACGAGCACGGCGCCTGCGCCGGGGCGGTCCTCTACAACCTCGAAACAGAGGAATATTTCGTGGTCAGGGCCAAGGCCGTGATCCTGGCCACCGGAGGGTCGGGCCGGCTCCACATCCAGGACTTCATGACCACGAACCACTACGGCGCGACCGGCGACGGCCTCATCCTGGGCTACCGGGCCGGCGTGCCGCTCCGCTTCCTCCACACCGTCCAGTACCATCCGACGGGAGCCGTCTTCCCCGAGCAGGCCGAGGGCCTCCTCATCACGGAGAAGGTCCGGGGGGCGGGGGCCAACGTCCTCAACATCGACGGCGAGCAGTTCGTCTACGAGCGCGAGCCCCGCGACGTCGAGTCCGCGGCCTTCATCAGGGAGTGCCTGGAGCGGGGCAAGGGCGTGCCGACGCCGACCGGGAAGTTTGGCGTCTGGCTGGATTCGCCCATGATCGACATCCTCAAGGGCGAGGGCACGGTCCGCAAGGAGTTCCCCGGCAAGTGGATCCTCTTCCACCGCTACGGGATCGACATCACCAAGGAACCGATGCTCGTCTACCCGACGCTCCACTACCAGAACGGCGGGCTCCAGATCAACAGCCGGACCGAGACCGTCGTCCCCGGCCTTTTCGGCGCCGGGGAAGTCAGCGGCGGCGTCCACGGCGAGAACCGCCTGATGGGCAACTCCCTGCTCGACGTCGTCGTCTTCGGCCGGATCGCCGGGTGCAGCGCGGCCGAATACGCCAAGGCGGCCCACAAGGACGGCGCCCTGACCCTCGACCACGTCCGGGCCTATCACAAGGCCCTCGAACAAGGCCATGTCCCCGTCGACGGCCAGGTCGCGCCGATGCTCCTGCCGGACTATTCCAATCCCGAAGTCCGGAAAAAACAGCTGACGACGAAATATCACGGAACGCTGCGGTAATCCATGAACGAGGTTCAGCCATGCCGGTAAGGCAAAGAGAAAAACCGTTCGGGCTCCCCCGGCCGGAGACGCCACACGGCGAGATCATCATCCTCGAAGAACGCTGCAAGGGCTGCGGCTTCTGTATCGAGTACTGTCCCCACGACGTTCTCATCACGGCCAAGAAGTACAACGCCAAGGGGTACCACCCGCCGGAAATCGTCAAGGCCGAACTCTGCGTCAACTGCGGCTTCTGCCGCATGATTTGCCCGGAGTTCGCCATCTACACCTACGAGCCCAAGACTGGGGAAAAACCATGAAAGCCGATCCCAGAGGAGTTCTCACCGGATCCCATTACATCGACGGCGACTTCGCCTGCTGCGAGGGCGCCCTGGCGGCCGGGTGCCGCTTCATCGCCGGTTACCCGATCACGCCCTCGACCGAGATCGTGGAGAGGTTCGCCCGGCGCGCCCCGCTGGTGGACGGGGCGCTGTTCATCCAGATGGAGGACGAACTGGCCGCCTCGATCGCCATCCAGGGCGCCGTCTGGGCCGGCAAGAAGGCCATGACCGTGACCAGCGGCCCCGGGTTCTCCCTGATGATGGAGCACATCGGGCTGGCCGCCATGACCGAGACGCCGTGCGTCTTCGTCGACGTCCAGCGCGGCGGGCCGTCGACGGGCCTGCCGACCCTGCCCGGCCAGGCCGACATGATGCAGGCCCGCTGGGGGTCGCACGGCGACTACGAAATTATCGCCCTCTCGCCGAACTCCCCGCAGGAAAGCTTCGACCTGACCATCGACGCCTTCAACCTCTCGGAGCAGTACCGCGTGCCGGTCATGTTCATGATGGACGAATGCGTCGGCCACATGGTGGAGCGGGTCGTCATTCCCGCGGCGGACAAAATCGAGGTCACGCCCCGGCGCTTCACGAAGCTCCCCCCCGGCGAGTACCTGCCCTTCAAGCCGACCGAGGACCTCGTCCCGGAGATGTTCAAGGCCGGGGACGGCTACCGGCTCCACGTCACCGGGCTGACCCATGATTTCCGCGGCTATCCGGACATGAGCCCCGAGGTCCAAGAGCAGCTCGTCCACCGGCTGGTCAACAAGATCCGCCTCAACGCCCCAAAGATCTGGCGCTACGAGGAGACCGGCGTCGAGGATGCCGACGTCGTCATAGTTACCTACGGCATCACCTCCCGCATCGCCGTCGAGGCCATCGACATCGCCCGGAAAAAGGGGATCAAGGTCGGCATGCTGAGGCTCATCGTCGTCTGGCCCTTCCCCGAGCCGCGGATTTTCGAGCTTGCCAGCCGGGGCAAGGCCATGGTCGTGGCCGAGATGAACTACGGCCAGGTCTTCTACGAAGTCGACCGCTCGGCCCGGGGCAAGGCCCCGGTCGTCCTGGCCGGCCACGGCGGAGGAACGGTCCACAACATCGAGGACATCGTCAATAAGATCGAGGAGGCGCACCGGTGTCGATCCTGAACGAACTTCAAAAAGCATCCCTGAGTCCGGCCTCCGGATTGACTGGTCCGGACAAGCACCCGATGGACGATTTCCTGCGCATGGACCGGATGCCCCACATCTGGTGCTCGACCTGCGGCATCGGCGTCAGCGTCAACTGTTTCGCCAAGGCCCTGGAGAAATGCGGCTTCCCGCTCGACGAGGTGGTGGTCGTCTCGGGCATCGGCTGCACCGGCCGCGTTGCCGGCTATGTCAAGGTCGACTCCTTCCACACGACCCACGGCCGGGCCATCCCCTTCGCCACCGGGCTGAAGCTGGCCAACCCCAAGCTCAAAGTCGTCGTCTTCAGCGGCGACGGCGACATCATCGCCATCGGCGGCAACCACTTCATCAACGCCGCGCGGCGGAACATCGACATCACGGTCATCTGCATCAACAACTTCAACTACGCCATGACGGGGGGGCAGGTGGCCGCGACGACTCCCGAAGGGGCCATTCTCTCGACCTCACCGTACGGCAACTATGAGTTCCCCTTCAACCTGCCTTTCCTGGCCGAGTCCGTCGGCGCGGTTTACGTCGCCCGCTGGACGTCGCTCCACGTCTACAACCAGACGAACGCCATGGTCGAGGCCATGAAGAAGCCCGGCTTTTCGTTCATCGAGATCGTGGCCCCCTGCCCGACGATCTTCGAGCGGCAGCAGAAGATGGGCGACGGCCTCGACCGGCTGCGCTGGTACTGCGAGAACAGCGAGATCCGCTCCGATGCCAAGACCAAGGAGGCCGACATCCGCCTCCACGACAAGATGATCGTCGGCAAGTTCGTCGACGTCGAGCGGCCGACGTATCTCGAGGCGATGAACACCCACTTCCAGGAACGCCTCGGTCCGAAGTACAAGCTCTACGAGGGATAACATGGCCAAGACTGAGATCAAGATCGGCGGCTTCGGCGGCCAGGGCGTCATCCTGACCGGCTACATCATCGGCAAGGCGGCATCCATCTTTGACGGCAAGGACGCCACGATGACCCAGGCCTTCGGACCCGAGGCCCGGGGGAGCGCCTGCAGCGCCCAGGTCATCGTCTCCGACGGCGCCATCCGCTATCCCTACGTCAAGCGGCCTCAGGTCATGGTCATCATGAGCCAGGAGGCGTTCACGAAGTTCTCTCCCGAGCTCGACCCGAACGGGATGATCCTCATCGAAGAGGAGCTCGTGGACCCCAAGGGCCTGCCCCCGACCGTTAAAATCTACAGCATCCCGGCGATGCGGATCGCCGAGGAGCTCGGCCGGAAGGTCGTCCTCAACATGGTCATGGCCGGGTTTTTCGCGGCCGTGAGCGGGCTCGTTTCCAAGGACGCCATGCGCAAGGCCGTCGAGACCTCGGTGCCGAAGGGGACGGAGGGCCTCAACCTGCTGGCCTTCGAGAAAGGCTACGAGTACGGCCTGGGCAAAGTACAGGCCCATTAATTTGCCGGCGGATCGCCGGGCCAACGGAAGGAGTGCCATGCCAGACTTCGTTTACACGCCCCTGTTTTCCCTAGGACAGGACACGACCGAGTACGAGGCCATCGCCCGGGACCATGTCACCGCCGGCGAATGCGACGGCCGGCCGGTCCTCCGGGTGGCCCCCGAGGGCCTGACCTTACTCGCCGAACGGGCCTTCCATGACGTGGCCTTTCGGCTGAGGCCGTCCCATCTCGAGCAGATGGCCGCTATCCTCAAGGACCCGGAGAGCTCGGCCAACGACCGCTATGTTGCCTTGGAGATGCTGAAAAATGCCGTCATCTCGGCCGAGGGCCTCTTCCCGATGTGCCAGGACACGGGGACGGCCATCATCAACGCCAAGAAGGGCCAGCGGGTCTTCACGGGCGGCCACGACGAAGAGGCCCTCTCGCGCGGCGTCTTCAACGCCTACGCCAAGAACTATTTCCGCTACTCCCAGAACGCCCCCTTGACGATGTACGACGAGAAGAACACCGGCACGAACCTGCCCGCCCAGATCGACATCACCGCCGTCGACGGCGACGAGTACGGCTTCCTGTTCATCGCCAAGGGCGGCGGGTCGGCCAACAAGACCTATCTTTTCCAGGAGACCAAGGCCGTGCTCAACCCGGAGGCCCTGCAGAAATTCCTCGTCGGCAAGATGAAGGGGATCGGAACGGCGGCCTGCCCGCCCTATCACCTGGCCGTCGTCGTCGGCGGCACGTCGGCCGAGCTCGTCCTCAAGACGGTCAAGCTCGCCTCGGCCCGCTACCTCGACCACCTGCCGACGGCGGGAGGCCCGGGCGGCCACGCTTTCCGCGACCTCGAACTCGAGGCGAAGCTCCTCGACGCTTCGCGCAAACTCGGACTCGGGGCCGGCTTCGGCGGGAAGCATTTTTGTCTCGACGTCCGGGTCATCCGGCTGCCCCGGCATGGCGCCTCCTGCCCGATCGGGATGGGCGTCAGCTGCAACGCCGACCGGAACATCAAGGCCAAAATCACCCGGGACGGGATCTTCCTCGAAAAGCTCGAGAAAGACCCGGCCAAGTACCTGCCCCAGCCCCCCGCGACGGATGTTCCCGCCGTCCCGGTCGACCTCAACCGGCCGATGTCCGAGATCCGGGCGACCCTCAGCAAGTATCCCGTGGCCACTCTGCTCTCCCTCAGCGGCCCCATCATCGTCGCCCGCGACATCGCCCACGCCAAACTCAAGGAAAAGGTCGACAAGGGCGAGGACCTTCCGGCCTATTTCAAGGACCATATCATTTACTACGCCGGCCCGGCCAAGACGCCTCCCGGCTATCCCTCCGGGTCCTTCGGCCCGACGACGGCCGGCCGCATGGACGACTATGTGCCTCTTTTCCAGAAGATGGGCGGGTCACTGGTCATGCTGGCCAAGGGGAACCGCTCCAAGGGCGTGACCGAGTCGTGCAAGACGAACGGGGGCTTCTACCTGGGTTCGATCGGCGGCCCGGCCGCCCGGCTGGCCCGGGATTGCATCACCAGCCAGGAGGTCGTGGCCTACCCCGAGCTGGGCATGGAGGCCATCTTCAAGATCACGGTCAAGGACTTCCCGGCCTTCATCATCGTCGACGACAAGGGGAACGACTTCTTCGAAAAAATCCTGGCCTGACCGCAGGACGCTGCCCAGGGCGCGTTCTCGCGCGTCGACGCCAAGGAGCCCCATCCGGAACCTCGAGAAGTCCATCCACGGCGGCCTGAGCAAGGGCAACATGGGAAGAGAAGAAGATCACCCACCCTACGGGTGGGCAAATACATGATCCGGCCGCTATAACGGATTATCAGGCGATCGATAGGATTATTGTCCATCTGAAGTTGACGTTCGCGGCGGATAAGCCTCCGCCGCCTAATGCCTTCGAGCAGGTCGCGCTCACGGCGGCCGAGGAGAGCGGGGACTATTCTTGATCATCTCATTTTCATCGGAAGGGAAAGTCTATCGTCTTTTAGCCGGTGCGAGAGGGTGTTTTGCCCCAACACGGGGAGTTATCCGCTGCTCGGCCCGGACCTCAGGGACAACCCGGCCGTCTTCCTGAGTCCGGAGCTTCGGGCCAAAAGCGAGATCCCGGCTGACCTGGGCGCGGCCAACGCCCTCTACGTCAGGATATGGGACGAAATTAAAGCGGCAAAATAAGCCGCCCCGTCCCCTTCGACTCTACAGACTTCCTCGCCTTTCCCCAAAGGGCGTTGGCAGAGAGGCCACAGGTACGGATCATTCTTCGCCGCCAATTTTTTTAGATCATTCATACCTGAGGAT
>JALHVH010000126.1 GCA_022867105.1 Candidatus Aminicenantota bacterium | reverse complement strand
GGATACCTGTTCCTCCTTAGCGACTTTCCGGAGCTGGGGGGAGAATGTCCCTTTCCTGGCCTTTTCCAATTGTGTCATGATCTCGGTCCCGAGGATAAAAATTCAGTATAGATGAGGGGTCTCACCCTGTCAAGGAAACGGGACATGGGACATGGTCCGGGCCCTTCCCAGCCGACCGAAGACCGGGGACTATTTGCTTTGGGCCTTGAGGAGTTCCCAATTCCTCTCGAGGCCCTCTTCCGCGATGATCCGCTTGAGCTCGGCCAGGGGGACTTTCCGGTCGAGGTAATCCAAATAGGAATCCAGGCTCTTTTTCTGCCCCAGGGCATTCTGGCACAATGTCATGTAGATCGTGGACCGGAGGACCATGTCCTTGGTGACCAGATTCTCCGAAGCCGGGCTGATGATCTTGTGGAATCCGTCGTGGGCCTTCCGGAATTCCCTCTGATAGAACCTTGCCCTGGCAAGGTGGAAAGTTGCGTTAATCTCCTCCGGATGCTTCTTGAGGAGGCCCTCCATGATCCCGACGAGCTTCTTGTAGGCTCTCTGCTCGAAGTAGAGCGAACCCAAATCGTACCGGATGGCCGGGTTATCCGGAGAGGCCTTCAGCCGGGCTTCAAGCTCTCTGACCCTGGATGGATCGACCGGAGGCTTTGTTTTTTGCGCAGGAGGTTCCACGGAGGGTTTCTCCCAGACGACCCCTGTTTGTTCCTCCTGCGCGCCGGGTGTGATCCGGAAGTCCTCGATCAGCCGTTCGTAGCCGTTCAAGGCGGTTTTGTCCAGGCCAAGAGACCCAGGGCCCTCTTTTCCTACAAGGCCGGCCGCCCGCACTAGAAACTGGCGGCTCTTGTCCCTGTTCTTCAGGGTGTTGTAGCTCAGAGCGAGATAAACACAGGCTTTTGCCGACCGAACCCGGTCGGTCGACAGTCCGAAAACGGCGACCTCCAGGTCCTTGACGGCTTTGGCGTGGTCGCCGGCGACGAACGCGGCCTCGCCGTCCTCAAAGAGCCTGAGGTAGAAGGGGTCGACCGCTTGGGCGGGAAACAGGCGGGCTGAAGGCAAGAAGAGCGCTAAAAGGATGGCCATGGCGAGGCTGCGGATATGCGTCATACGTTTGCTGGAGAGGCCGGGTCTTCGCAGGTTCATGTTCTTGAGTCTTATATATACTTAATGACGGAAATTGTCAAAGCGGGGAAGAGGAGGAGAGTAACAGCGGTTTTCCTCACCCCTATGGGTGAGGGGCGAGGGAGAAATTTCACCCCGGGATTCATCCCCCCCGACGATTGCGGCCCCAGGGAGGGCGGGCTAAGATTCGCCCGGACGACGAAGATGACAAACCCTTCGATTTCCCGCCCGGCTTCGGATATAATCAGGGGCGCTGGGTTCGTAGTCTTCGCAAAAGCTTAGTATTTCTTCAAAACCGAGATAGACGGATTTTGCCAACGGCGGTAGCCTGAAAAAAATCGCCTTGGGCCTTTGACGGACATGTTCAAGACATCATCAGAATCCCGTGTTGCGGGCGGGCTCGATGGGGCCGTACTCGCCAGGAACACGATCATCAATTTCGTCGGTCTGGCGATTCCTCTCGCTGCGGGGTTCCTGACGATCCCCTATGTCATTCGTTATCTGGGAACGACCAGGTTCGGGATTCTGTCCATCGTTTGGATCGTTTTCGGCTATTTCGGCATGTTCGAGCTGGGACTGGGGAGAACGACGACCAAGTATATCGCTGAAGCCCTCGGCAAGGGAGAGACAGAGCGTCTCCCCGCCTACCTATGGACGACGGTTTTTTTGCAGATGGCCGTCGGGGCCGTCGCCTCCCTGGGCTTGTTCTTCGCGGCGCCCCTCCTCTCCGAGCGTTTTTTGAAGATCCCCGCGGCTTTCGGCGGGGAAACCCGGCTGACGCTGGAGCTCGTGGCCATCTCATTGCCGCTGAATTTCGTGTCTTCGTCCTTCAGGGGCGTCCTGGAGGCTGGGCAGAGGTTCGACCTGGTGAACGCCGTAAAGATCCCGCTCAACATCCTGTTCTATTGCCTGCCCCTTGTCGGGGCCCTTTTAGGCTTTCATCTTCCCGGGATCGTGGTGATGCTCATCCTATCGCGCCTCCTGGGCTTGTTGCTCTGGGCGTTCTGCTGCTTTCGCGTCTTCCCTGTCCTGAGATCGAAGCCCGTTTTTTTCCGGGCCTACCTCCGTCCCCTATTATCGTTCAGTGGTTGGCTCGCGGTTTCGGGCATCCTGTACACGATGATCAATTCCCTGGATCGTCTCATGATCGGCAACCTGGTCGGCATGGACGCCGTAAGCCATTACTCCGCGCCCTTTGAAGCCATAAGCCGGATCGGGATCATTCCGGGGAGCCTGTCCTTGGTCCTGTTCCCGGCCTTCAGTTTCCTCAACGGGGGAAACCAGGGCGCACGGATGGAAGGGATCATTTCGAAGTCCGTCAAGTACCTTCTCATTCTGACGGGCCCACTGTTGCTCTTGGTGTTCTTTTTCAGTCGCGAGATCCTCGATCTGTGGTTGGGTCCGGATTTTGCCCGCCATAGCACGGCCGTGCTTCAGCTGCTGGCCATCGGCTTTCTGATCAACTCGCTCGTAACGGTCGCCTACAACTACCTTCAGGGGATCGGACGCGTGGACGTAACGACGAAATTCCAGGTCCTTGAGCTCGTGGCCTATTCCCTGCTGATGTGGGCGTTCGTCAGGTCCTGGGGCATCAACGGCGCCGCCCTCGCAACGGCCCTCCGCCTGGCGATATTTACGTTCTTCAATTTCTGGGCGGCTCAAAAGGTCGGCCAACTGAAGCTGAGCCGTTTATGGGACGCCCACATTGCCCGGTTGCTGTTGATTCTCATGATCTATGTCACGGGCCTGGTCGCCTGCGATCTCATCGGGCATGCTAAGCTGATCGGCAGCGTTCTCCTGACGGCAGCCCTGATCCCGGCCATTTTCCTGTTCGCCCTGGATCATCGGGAGAGGATATTCATCCGAGATAAATTGGCGCCCGTGGCCGCGATCTCAAGACTCGGTCGGGGGAGACATCCTTGAACGTTCGGCAGGGTTGGATGTTCTGCGTCCCGGACAACAGAAATGATCTTGAATAATCTCATCAAAGCCCTCTTGTTCAACCTGGGCCGGCCGCGTCATGGTCAGGTGAAAATGACCGTCGGCGGAGAAGAAGCTCGCTTTTTCGCCCGCAATTACGAGCAATTGCGTTATCTCAAACGCTTCTCCGACGAAGAGGGGATCAACGAGGCGCGTATCTTGCGCCTGTTGTTGGAGGTCCTCAAGCCCCGGGATACGGTCTATGATATCGGGGCCAACATCGGTACCCACACCGTCTTCATCGCCAAAAGGATCGGTCCGTCGGGACAAGTGATCTCTTTCGAGCCGGATAGCGACATCGCCCAGATCCTGGAAGGTCATGTCCGCCTGAACCGTCTGAAAAACGTTACGGTCTTCCGCCTGGCCCTCGGCAACCGGGAATATGAGGGGGATCTTTTCGTCGACGAGAAGATCGGCCGGGGGTCGACAAGCTTGATCGCAACGGACGGGAAAACGTTTTCGGGAAGGGCGTCCGTCGTCCGGGGGGACAGGATCGTCGCCGAAAAAAGACTCCCGGTCCCGAGAGCCGTAAAGATCGATGTCGAAGGGTATGAGATAGAGGTCCTTGAGGGGCTGGAAAGAACGCTCCGGCACGATGAATGTTCATACCTGTGCTGCGAGATCCATCCGGCTCTTTTGCCTCAGGGACGGACGCAGAGCGATGTCTTCCGAATCGCTCGGGGATTAGGCTTTTCCCCGATGGGAATCTATCCTCGAGGCCGGGAGATCCACACGTTATTCGGGAAGAGTGCAGGTCCCGGCGAACATCCTTCGAATAGTTCTTCCGCACGGGGATGAACCTCTCGAGAGACAGCAGGAACACCGCAGGAACGCGCGCGACACGATGACCGAAAAGCCTAGGATCGCTATCATCCATCCCCATCTCATCGAGGCCGGCGGGTCCGAAGCGAGGGCCTTGCATGCCGCCGAGGCGCTCGAAGGGGATTACGACGTGACCCTCATCACGATGGGGCATCCCGATCTCGGGCGGCTCAACAGATACTATGGGACGCATCTGAGCGCGGACCGGATCCGCATCGTTTCCTTTCCCATCCCGGTCTTCGCGAGGAACCATTTCGACGCCCTGAGGTCCTACCGGGTATCGCGATATTGCCGGACGAATGCCTCTCGATTCGATCTGATGATCTCGACCTACAACATCATGGATTTCGGCGTGAAGGGTATCCAGTTCATCGCCGATTTTTCCTTCGATGACGTCCTCCGCGAAAGGGACAGGAACGATCCGAGGACCCTTGTCCGCGCCTTTTACCGGAGCCGGATCATCCGGGGACCGTACCTCTCCCTGGCCAGGGCGCTGTCCCGGACGTCCAAGGACGGATGGAAAAGGAACCTGACCATCGCCAATTCGGATTGGACCGCCTGGACCCTGCGGGAAGCCTTCGGGATAGAGATCTGCCGGATCTATCCTCCGGTCGTCAACGTGCCCCCGGGCGTCCCCTGGGACGAACGGGAGCCAGGGTTCGTCTACCTGGGAAGGATCTCCCCGGAAAAGGACATCGAGTCCATCATCGGGATCCTGAAAGCGGTCCGTGAGTGCAGATCCGATATCCACCTCCACATCGTCGGGGACTCGAACGATCCCGGGTACATGAACAGGATCAGGGCCCTGTGTCAACAGAACGCGGCCTGGGCGTTCCTGGAAGGGCAGATGGCGGGAGAGGAAAAAGCGGCGTTCGTCGGCCGCCATCGCTTCGGGATATCGGCATGCTGGAACGAAGCGTTCGGGATCGCCGTCGCGGAAATGGTCAAAGCGGGCTGCCTTGTTTGGGTCCCGGCCAGCGGCGGCCAGACAGAGATCGTCGGGCGGCCGGAACTCATTTACTCCGCGCGGGAGGACGCCGTCGGGAAGATCGGTCGGGTGCTGAGGGACGGGAACTTGCAGGCCGCCCTTCGCGAGCATCTCGGGGACCGGAAGAAGATGTTCTCGTTGGACCGGTTCGCCCGAGAGGTCCGGGCCGTCGTGTCCGATTTCCTGAAAGACCGTCATTACCGGGGAGACGGTTTGGAAGGGATTTGAGCCTTGTCGATCCCGGATTATGACGCCGCAGCCGTCCGTCCGATGGCCTCCCGCGATCCGCGCATCGCCCTGGTCGTCGCGACCAGCGACCGGACGCGGCAGATCCGGAGACGGTTTTCATGAAGACAGCTTTGGTCGCCCTCTATGAGGTATACCCTCCCGCTTCAGGGGCGGCCTCCGTGAGCTATCATCTGGCCCGGCATCTTCCCGGAGAGGTCGTCCTGTTTCAGATGATGCGCGGGAGAGCACGGACGGAGGCCGAAGGGGAGGTTCGGACGGTCGAGTTCCCATACGCTTCCGATCGTCACTTGCTGAAGGTCCTGTCGATCTGTCGGAGACTCCCGGGCATCGTGGGTGCCATGAAATCCGAAAGGCCTGAAGCCATTGTGCTTGAGGGGGCTTCTTGGGCGGTCTACCTGCTCCTCGTCTTCGCGTTCTTGAGGATCAGGGGCGTCCGGTCCCCGATCATCTATCATTCTCATAACGTGGAATACCTCCTGAGGAAGACCCGAAACAGTCCGCTCGTTTCCTTGATCACCCGATGGGCCGAAAGGATCCTGTGCCGGCGATCGGACCTGGCCACGGCCGTGTCTCCCGCGGATGCCCGCGCTATCGAAATGTTATACGGCTTGGTCCCGGTCGTCATTCCCAACGGCGTGGACCCGGACCTATTCGATGTCCCGCCTGATGAGGCGGCCCGGGTCGCGTCGAAATACGGGATCACCGATAGGACCGTTCTGTTCATGGGCTTGTCGGATTACCCTCCCAACAGGGAGGCCATCGTGGCCTTGGTTTCTAGAATATTCCCTGCCGCGTTGAGGTCCGTCCCCAGCCTTAAACTTGCGATTATCGGAGGACGGATTCCGGTTCGGCGGGACTGGCTCCTGAATCCCGGGTCCATTCCCTATGCCGAAGTTCCGGCGTTCGTCAAGGCCTGCAGGCTTTGTGTCGCTCCCATCCGTTCGGGTTCTGGAACACGGGTGAAACTGCTCGAGTACATGGCCGCGGGGCGTCCCGTCGTGTCCACTTCGAAGGGTGCCGAAGGCCTCGGAGCTATATCCGGGCTCCATCTCTTGATCGCGGATTCGGACGAGGCTTTCGCGGACGAGATCGTCCGTCTTGTGTGCGATTCCGTTCTCTCGGAAACCCTGGGGCGGCAGGCCCGGCTTTTTGTGCGCGAACGGTTCTCGTGGCAGGTTATCGCAGACCGTTTAGCGCGCGAAATCCGGAACCTGACCCTCAACAAGACGAACAATGCCTCCCGGGCAGGATCTCCTGAAAGCGTCATCTCCCATGAGTAGGTTCAAGGTCTTGGCCTCCGCTTATGCCTGCAATCCCTCGGGGGCCTTGTGCCTCCATCCCGGAGAGGATCTGACGGGCTGGAGACTCGTAGGACAACTCGCCCGCTTTCATGACGTTTGGGTGATCACGCACCAATACAATGGAACGGGGATCGCCGAAGCCCTGGCCGGGGAGCCCCTTCCGAACGTCTGTTTCCATTTCGTGGAACTGCCCCGGACGCTCAAGTGGCTTTACCGGATCGAGTTCGGGCAACGGATCTATTACTACCTTTGGCAGATCAAGGCTTGGCGGATGGCCCGCAAGCTCCATCGCGAGGTTCATTTCGACGTGGCTCACCATCTCACGTTCGGTAACGATTGGATCCCAAGCTTCATCGGAGCGTTCCTCCCGATCCCGTTCATCTGGGGACCCGTAGGCGGCGGACAGAAGACTCCCAAACCCCTTCTCAAGGAATATTCTCTATACGGGCGATTTGCGGAGTTCGCCAGGAATTGCGCTCAAGGCGTCGGCCGCAGGATGCTCGTCAGAAAGCGGTGTTTGAAGAAGGCCCGGGCCGTTCTCGTCTGCAACCGGGAAACGCAAGCGAGAATGCCGCTCAAGTACCAGGACAAAATCTTGTATTTTCCCGTGAATGGAATCGTCGCGGAAGACATCAAGGACGGGTTGCCGGAACCGCGGAGGAACGGGCAGCGGTTCAAGGTCATTACCGCCGGAAGGCTCCATCGCCTAAAGGGATTTTCGCTGGCAGTCCGGGCTTTCAGGGCCTTCTCCGAAAAGCACCCAGCATCCGAGATGAAGATAATCGGCAGCGGCCCGGAAGAGGAAAGCCTCCGACGCCTCATCTCTGACCTGGGCCTCGAGGACAAGGTCCGGATCCTTCCCTGGCTTCCGCGTCATGAGGTTTTGGCGAACATGCGATCGTCCGACGTCTTTCTCTTCCCGAGTTTCCGGGACGGGGGAGGGGCCGTCGTCGTCGAGGCCATGGGCTCCGGCATTCCGGTTGTCGTCCTGGATTCGGGAGGCCCGGGAGCCCACGTCAGCGAGGCCTGGGGGATCAAGATGGCTCCCGCCAGCCGGGAGTCCGTGGTCCGAGAGATGACTGCGGCTCTGGAGACGCTCTATTCGGACCGGGCTTTAGGTCAAAGGCTTGGAGCCGCAGGGCGGAAAAGGGCCCTGGAATTCTATGCCTGGGACAGGCTCGGCGACAGGATGCGCGATATCTATGAAAATGCCGTGAGCCGGAAGGGACTTTTGGACCTGGTCATAAAGGATCGATAGTACAATGACCTTTACCGGAATCCTCTGGCTCCTTGTCTGGGGAGGCATGTTCACGGGGATCTATAATCTTCGATTGAGCGGTGGGCTATCCGATCTCCTGTCCGTTTTCCAGGCCGTACGAACCCTTTTTCCTATCGTGGCCGTTTATCTGAGCCTGATGTGGATGCTGGTCAAAAGGCCCGGCTTCTCTTTCTTCCGGATGCCCGCGGGGTTCCTGTTCGGCTACTTTGCGGTCGGCGCCGTTTCATCCGTTTTCCTGTCCCCCAATCGGTTGACGGCCCTGTACTGGGCCGGCGAGTACGCCGCTCCCCTCCTTGTCGTCTGGGTCGCCGTGGAGATGCCGGATCCCCTGGACAGGCTCAGGAAGATCCTTTACCTGAACAATATCGTCGTCGCGCTCATCTTCTTCTCGCTGATCCCGGACGTCCTTCATGTGGGCGGATCGGACGAGCGCTTCTCCCAATTCTACCGGCTCCCCTTTAACTTGGGCGACATGAAGGCCAACGGCGTCGGGCGTTTCGCGCTTGTGATGACCATCATCGCGTTCACTTATCTGATCTGCCGGCGACAAAAGAGGAGCAAGTTCCTCTGGGGGGTCCTGCTCCTGCCGGCCCTGTTCATGCTGGCTCAGACCCGGTCCCGGACCTCCCTGCTGGGGCTGGCGATCTCCGGGGTCCTGCTTGTCTTGATCATGGGGATCGATCTCAGGTTCCTCCTCATCGGTCCTGCGGCAACCTACCTCGTCTATCTGTCCGGGATCAAATGGCGGCTTCACGGCCACGTCGAAAAGCTCATGTTCCTGACGGGGCGAGATTATACGTGGCGCAAAGGGCTGGCCCAGATCGAGCACTCACCCTTCCTGGGCTGGGGATTCCACGCGGACCGTCTGATGCTCAATTCCGAGCACATGCACAATTCCTATCTCCACTCGGCTATCCACGCCGGCGTGTTCGGGGCCGCGTTCTTCCTGGCGGCGCTCGTCGCGGTTTGGGTCCTCATCCTCCGGTCGGGACTCATGAAGAGGATTCGAGGGGTCGCGGGGCGCGACCTCCCTCTGCTCATGCAATCCGTCCTGATCATCGGGTTCTTGACCGGCCGCAGCTTCTTCGAATCGACGGCGGCCTTCTACGGGGTTGATCTCCTGCTCCTCGTCCCGGCCATGGCCTACATCTGGGTCTGGGACCGGGAGAACGCCGGGGGAGCCGATGAACGGAGGGAGTCGCACTCCGGGGCCCCCGACGGTGACCATCCCCCTGACAAGCGTTCAGGACTGATGGCAATGACATGAAGATCTCCATCCATACCATGTACTTCCTACCGGATTTCGGCAGTGCCCCGATCCTCATCAACGAGCTGGCTTCCGACCTGGCCGCGTGGGGGCACAACGTCGAGGTTGTGACGACGATCCCGAGACAGCGGTCGCCGGAACTCAAAGGGCTCTTTTACTCGCGGCGGAGGGAGAACGGTTTCGTCGTCAAGCGATTCTGGACCAACGCCACGCCCCACCCTATCGGGAGGCTCATCGCCTGGAACATCTACACGGGGGGGACGATCCTCAACGCCCTGACGCTTCGGAAGGGGGACATCCTCTTCCTGCGCACGCCGCCCCTCCAGCTCGGCCTCACGGGATTCCTGGCCAAACGGTTGAGAGGTGCCAAGGTCCTTCTCAACGTCCAAGACATTCATCCCGATCTCTCCATCGAATCGGGAATCCTCAGGAACCCCGCGGCCATCCGTTTCGCCCAGGTTCTCGAGAAATGGGTTTACCGGATCTCCGACCATATCGTCGTCATCGGCGAAGGCTTCCTGAAGAATCTTCTGGATAAGGGGGTTCCCCGGGATAAGATGAGCGTGATCCCGAATTGGGTGGATACCGATTTCCTGAAGCCTATACCCAAGGATAACCCCGTCTCCAGGAAATACGGCCTTCACGACAAGTTCGTCGTGATGTATTCGGGGACGATCAGCATCAGCAGCAACCGGGCCCTGGAACACGTCCTCGAAGCGGCCGCAACGTTGAGGGAGAACAAGGACATCGTTTTCGCGATAATCGGCGAAGGTCTGAAAAAGGCGGAATTACAGAAGAAAGCCGACAAGATCGGGACGGACAATGTCCAGTTCCTTCCGTTCCAGCCCTACGGAGACCTGCCCCATCTTCTCGCTTCGAGCGACGTCCTCCTTGTCCCCCTTGACAAGGAGAAGTCGCAGATGTCCGTTCCGTCGAAGCTCTACAATTACTTGGCCGCGGGACGGCCGGTCCTGGGGCTGGCGCCGCCCGCTTCCGAGGTCGCCGCCCTGATCCGCGGGACCCGGAGCGGCGATGTCGTCCCGCCCGACGATGTCGCGGGGATCGGAGAGGCCGTTCTCAGGCTGAAGGGTGATCCCGACGTGCGCCGCGAAATGGCTTCGAACGCAAGGCGATATGTTGTCGATAATTTCGCCCGGAAGACGATCATGAACCGCTACGAGACTCTGTTGGCGTCCTTAGCCTGAGGCTTAAAGCCCATGAGTACGGCAAAACGATTCTTCAAGTATTGGCTTCCGCCAATCCTCTGGATGGCGATCTTCTTTCCTGTCGGGAACCGCGCACTGAGCAGCAGCATCACCTATGAGATCTCGACGGCCGTGTTCCGATGGCTGTTCCCGCAAGCGTCCGAAGCGGCCGTGGGCGTGTTCTATATCGTCTTCCGAAAATCCCTCCATTTCCTGGAGTACGGTGTCCTGGCCTATCTCCTTTACCTTGCTTTCCGGGGCCCCGAAGGGCGGAAATGGGAGCCGGGCTGGGCGCTCAGGGCCGGGATCGTCTCCGTCGCCTACGGCTTGCTCGACGAGTACCTCCAAAGCTTTGTCCCCAACAGGACGGGGAGTCCCATCGATTGGGGCGTGGACACGGCCGGTATCCTGGCCGTTCTGGGGACGAAGTTTCTGAGGCGGAACGGCTCGCGGCCGGGGTCGTGGGCTGGGGCGCTCTTCCTCAAGCGGCCGTTAGATATCGCGCTGTCCTTCATCGGCTTGGTCCTGTCCTCGCCGTTCTGGCTTCTTTTCTCGCTGCTCGTATGGATTCAAGACCGCGGGCCTGTTTTTTATGCTCAGGAAAGGGTAGGGAAGGACGGCCGCATATTCAAGGCGCTGAAATTCCGTTCCATGATTGTCGACGCCGAAAAGGACCGGGGGGCCGTCCAGGCCGTCGAGAACGACCCCCGGGTGACGAAGATCGGTCGTATCCTGAGGACCACCGCCATGGATGAACTTCCCCAGCTCTGGAACATCTTCAAGGGAGACATGAGCTTTGTCGGCCCCAGGGCCCTTCGGCCGAACGAAAAAGAGATTCATGGGAACCCGGACGAGAGGGCCATCGAGGAGATCCCCGGGTACAGGGAAAGACATGCCGTAAAACCGGGCTTGACAGGATTGACACAGGTCTTTCTTCCTGGGGACACGCCCAGGCGGAAAAAGTTCCGCTACGACCTCCTCTATATTCGGAAGCGGAGCTTCTGGCTGGACCTGAAGCTCATCGCCCTCTCCTTTTGGATCACCTTCAGGGGAAAATGGGAATCCAGGGCCGATAAAGTCTGAGCCTGCTCGGAAAACTCTGTTGACAAGTCTCGAATTAATCACTTAAATAGAGATAAAAATGTATTGGATAATTAGATAAGATCATTATGAAACGCTCGGATGTTCTCATCGTCGGGGGAGGGCCGAGCGGACTTTGTCTGGCCTCACGTCTGGCGGAGTCCGGGATCCACGTCCGGGTTCTAGAGAAGAAGGAAGAGATCGGTTCCAACATTGTCTGCGCCGGGATCATCGGGAAAGAGGTCTTCGACGATTTCGGGCTGAACAAGGACTCCGCCCTCGGCGAACTCCAGGCGGTCCGACTCATTTCGCCCTTTGGGACATCCATC
>JALHVH010000125.1 GCA_022867105.1 Candidatus Aminicenantota bacterium | reverse complement strand
CTCTTGACGTCCGCGTATTCGGGGGACGTTTTGATGGCGTGGCATAGAGAAAAGCCGTCAAAAAGGCTGTCCATCATGATATCGAGGAGAATCAGATCCGGCTTTTCCGATAGAATTTTTTGCCGGCCTTCGGCGGAATTGGCGGCGGTCATGACGTCATACAGAGCTGATTTCAAAATGGGGCTGATGGCCTCCCTGAAATCCGGGTCATCATCAATCACCAGAATTTTTAGCGATGGTTTCATCATGGGTTTGTCCTCCTTGACTCGTTAAAGGCGTTTTCAATGGCGAGTTTCAGCTCGTCTTTGCCGAAAGACTTGATGAAATAGAAGAAAATATCCTGCGCCCGGACCTTGGCCTCCAAGCGCTTTGTGTTTTTCCCGGCGGTCATGATGATTTTGATCTTGGGATCGAGGTTCTTCAAGATGGGAACAGCTTCGTAGCCTTTCATTTCGGGAAGGTCGACATCCAGGATCAAGCAGTCGAAATATCCTTGAGATATTTTCTTGATCGCTTCCGTCAACCTTCGGCCCGTTTCGATATAGTAATTTTCATTCTTTAGGAACGTCTCCAAATCCCTCCGAACCTTGGCGGAGGAATCGATCACCAGGATTCTCTTTTCTGAAACAGCAACCATCGAATGACCTTCGATAAGATTTCTGCAATTAATGTGCCAAGTCCGTCCGGGCGGAGAGAATCTATTACCCCCTAACCGATTGATAATAAATATATTATTAATGCAGGGCAGCCACGAGTAAGTGATGAGATCGTCTGGGGCAAAAACTCTGAGGAAATTTTCCCCGGTGTTGTTTCCTAAGGCGACAGTCATGAGGCTCGCGCTGATTCAGCTTTCTCTCAATATTTCCTCAGTTTTTCAGCCGTTCAAGGATTTCTTCCATGGCCAGAAGGACGGGCTCGGACATCTGTTCGCCGTCTTCGAGCGAAGCGGGCTGGATGCCGAGGATATAAGAGTTCTTGAGCTGGTCGAAGCTGATGCGGTGAGTGACCAGGGGCAAAAGCCTATGGCTGAGGACGGCATTCCAGGCCGCGTGTTGAAGCGGTATGATGGTGATTTTGCCGGGGCGTTCTCCGAAGTCCACCGCATCCACGAAGAGCAGCGGACGACGCTCATCCATTTCCCAATCGGCCGTTTTCTCCAGCGTTTCATCTTCGATCCAAACATCTTTGGCTCCCTGGCTGCGGAGCCGGCGGGCCAGCTCCAGCCCTGCGCCATCGTCGGAATGACCGGCCGATCCGATGCCGACGATGACCGGAGAGACGTCCGTTTTGATCTTTGCAATTTTTGTCTTCCAGTCTTCCTTGGGCGCCCTTCTAACTTGGACCGTATGCACCGAGCAGCTGATGCAGGGGTCAAACGACCTGATGACCAAGTCCATCCGATCCTTGATTTTTTCTTCCTGGCCCGACTCGAGCAGTTTCTGGGCGGTGATGTAGCAGTAGCGTTCGATATCCTCCGCATTCTGGGCCGTGGGCGTGATGATATCCGCATGAGAAACCAGGCCTTTCGTCACTTCATAGGCGTGGAACAGGGTGCCTCGGGGTGCTTCCACGGCGCCCGCCCCTTTTCCGTCTTTTTGGCCGTAGGGGATGATCGATTCATCAGGAAGCATGAGGGCTTCCTCGATGACCTCGGGGATTCTTTCGAAGGAATAGGCCAGCTCCAGGGCCTGGGCGGCGTTGTTGAATAAGGGATTCTTTGTCCAGCGAGCGTTGAAATACTTCTTGTACATTTTCCGGGCTTCGCCTTCGAGCCTTTCTCCGAGACAGTTCACCCGGGCCAGGGCGCCCACGGAATAGGGCTTGCCCTTGTACTGACTTCGTTTGCAGAAAGAATGGGAGACGATGAACTCGTTGGTCAGGCGCTTGTAATCCTGGACGTCGATGATGTCGCCGGTGGACAGGATGATTTCATCGCCGACAATCCCGTATTTTTTATCCGGCGGGTTGCAGCAAGCGTAGAGCGTCTCCGATTCAGGGATGTCGGGGTAGGGAAGTTCGGCGAACAATTTCACGGTCTTCATCACAAAGGGCATGAATTGAATGGCGCGGCTTTTGATCCAGACGAGTTCGTCCCGGCTTGGGAATTTTCCGAAACCTCCGATCACGGGATTCTCTCCGTGGATATAACGTCCGCTCGCCGTCTTCATGATGTGGTTGCCGAACTGTTTCATCTCCAGGGCGATCTTGACCTCGAAGGGGAACTTCGAAGCCATGGCGATCGCATTCGGGAAGCCGACATAATCCGGGAGCGCCAGGTAGAACACATGGAGGGCATGGCTTTCCACCATTTCTCCGAGATGCATGAGCTCGCGGAGGAGCTTCACTTTCGGCCCGACTTTGACGTTCAAGGCCTTTTCCATGGCCCGGATGGCGGCATATTTATGGGACAGGGTGCAGATCGCGCAAATCCGGGGAACGAGGTTGACGTCCTCTTCGGGCGTTTTCCCCAAGGTTAGACGTTCGACGAGTCGCGGCCCTTCGTTCACCGTAAATTTCACGTCTGTGACGACGTTCCCGTCGATGGTTGCCGTGACGCCGCCGTTCCCTTCAATGCGGGCGATATGCTCGATGACGATTTTCTTCATTTCTTGTCTCCTTTGAACTGGGCGAAAAACTCAAAGATGCGCGTTCCGCTGAAGTTGGCCATCTTGTTTTTAATGAGGGCCGGGTCAAAACCTTTTTCGAGCAAAAGACGGTATTCCGCCGTTCGGTTGGCTTCTTCCGACGGTCCCCAGCACCCCACGCAGGGCAGGTTGTGATTGACGCAGACCGCGCCGCAGCCGGCGGCCGTCAGAGGCCCCATGCAGAAAATGTTCTTGTTGAGGAGGCAGTCGTTTTCATGCCACTTGCACTCCATGCAGACCGGGAACCGGAAAAGCTCCGGCGGGTTGCCGGCCAAAAGCCTGGCGAACGTCGAGAGAAATTGTTCCTTGCCGATCGGACACCCGGGCAGGTAGTAGTCCACCTTCACAAAATCACCGACCGGCTTGGATGGCAGGGCTTTGGAGTGGATCATTTCCACCTCTCCGTAGACGGCCTTAAAGTTTTTCGCCCAAGCCTCGTCGTTCGAAAAATTCGCCTGCATTCCGCCCAGGCCGGCGCAGATGCCGATGGCGATGAGCGCCTTGGACCGTTTGCGGATCTCGATGAGCTCTCTGAGCTCCTTTTCTGTCGAAACCGAGCCTTCCACCAGGGCCACGTCGAGTTCGATTTCATCGTTGTTGTCGCTTTTAGCCATCAGAAAGGCTTCGATGTCGGCGGCCTTGAAGATATTGACCAACTCTTCTTCGCAGTCGACGATGAGAAGGGCGTCGCCGGCGCAGCCGGTGAGTTCGTAGATCCCGATTTTCAGTTTGTTGTCTGGCATGGCGTCCTCCCTAGATGAGTTCCCTCATGTGAAGCACATCCCAATATGTGAAAACGGGGCCGTCAAGGCAGGTGTAGATATAGTCGATGGCGCAATGGCCGCATTTGCCGATACCGCATTTCATCCGCCGTTCCAGGGTCATCAGGATCTGGTTTTTCGGGATGCCCAGCTTGAGCAGTTCTTTGATGACGAACTTGTACATCACCGGCGGCCCGCAGACGAGGCTGTAGGTCGCGTCCGGATCGACTTTTTTGAGGCGGGGGAAGAGCGTCGTTACGACCCCGATGTTCTCCTTCCAGACTCCCGTATCGTCGCGGTCCACGGTCAAGTGACAATCGAGGTCGCCTCTCTCCTTGAGCGAAAAATATTCTTCCCGGAAGATCATCTCGGCCGGCCTCTTGGCCCCATAAAGAACGGAAATATTCCGGAACTGGTTTCGGTTATCGAGACAGTAAAGGAGGACCGAGCGCAGCGGCGCCACACCCAACCCGCCGAGAACGATGATGATGTCTTTGTCCATCATGTCGTCGACGGGGAAGCCGTTCCCGTAGGGGCCGCGGAGCCCGATCAGGGAATTTTCCTTGAGCTTAAAGAGGGCTCCGGTCATGGTCCCCGCCTTCCGGATGCAGAACTCGAGCAGCCCCGGCCGTGACGGAGTGGAAGAAAGGCAGAAAGGTGCTTCGCCGGTTCCCAGGACCGAAATCATGGCGAATTGCCCCGGCCTGTATTTAAACGATAAGGCCTTGTCCATGTCGACCAGCCGCACCTGGAAAAATTTCACATCGTCCGTCAGCTGGTAGGTGCGGATGATGCGGGCCGGCTCCGGCAGGAAGGGGTTCTTCTGTTCCAGACCTTTATGTTCGGCGTTCATTTTGTCACCTCAAGGCTCATTTTTTTCCAAAAGGCATCGACCTCTTCTCCCCCCAAGGCCCGGGCGATGGTCTTGACGTTGATGCTCACGGGGCACGTGGCGATGCAGCGGCCGCAGCCGACGCAGCTCGGCTTCCCATATTTGCTGACATAAGCCTGAAGCTTGTGGGTATACCACAGCTTGAGCCGGTCGGACTTGTGCTCGCGGAAGTTCTCCCCGCCCGCCACCTCCGAATATTCGGGCAGCGTGCACGAATCCCAGGTGCGGATTCGTTTGCCGGGCTTTCCGCCGAGGAACGTCTTGTCGGCAACGTTATAGCAGTTGCAGGTGGGGCAAACCATGCTGCAGGAGCCGCAGGCCAGGCAGGCGTCGCCGGCTTCCTGCCAGAAAGCAGCCTTATATTTGAGCTCCATCAGGTCGGGCATCGTGACGAAATCGATCTCCGTCTTGAAGGCTTTTTCCTTGTCATTTTGCCAGCGGATGTAAGTCTGGATATCTTCATCGGACAATTTTTCGTCGAACTTGTCCGGTGCGAGTTTCACCAGATCATCGCCCCGGCTGGACCCGATCCAGACCAGGAAAAAGCTGTTGAGATCGGTGAAGAACAGATCATAGCCTTCTTCGACGATGTTGGTACGAGTGGACTTGCAGAAACAATTTTCATCCGGCCAGCAGGAAAGCCCGAGGATGAACGTGTTCTGCCTGGCGTTCATATAATATGGATCAGGGTATTCCTGAACGAACAATTTGTCCAGCGTCAAGAGGCCGTGGATGTCACAGGGATGAATGCCGAACAGGATCTTTTTGGAGATATGAGAAAAATCCTCGTTATAACCGGTGTCATGGAAATCAAACATGTTGAACAACGGCGGGACCATGATCTTTTTCGGCGGAAGGATGGTTCGCGTCGTCTGCAGCTCGATTTTGGCAAAATCATCCACGTGGTCAAAGACATGTTTGTCGCCTTTTTTTTGGGGAGCCCAGATCTCGGCTTTTCTGGAAATGGTTTCCAGGAATGGAGACAAATCCGCTTTTTTAAGCTTTAGAATTCTCATTGTGTTGTTCCTCCGGTTTTCATGTTATGACCTTTTTCGCTTCTCCTAAAAGAGGAAACAGAGGCAAAATTATAACCTAAATCCTTTCTTTTTTATTACTGCAAATTCCATGCCTGTTTAGGCTTCGGGGAGGTTCCGATGCGGGTCACTTCGCGCTCCTGGATGACGCGCAGCAGCTTAGCTTGAATGTTCAGGCCGATGTTGCTGATCTCGTCGAAAAAGATCGTTCCGCCGTCGGCGACTTCGAAGCGGCCGTGCTTGGTCTCATGGGCTCCCGTGAATGATCCTTTGACGTGCCCGAACAGCTCGCTTTCGAACAGAGTTTCGACCAGGGCTCCGCAATCGACGACGACGAACGGGGCATCGCGCCGGAGGCTGTGGTTGTGAATCTCCCGGGCGATGAGCTCTTTACCGGTCCCGCTCTCTCCGGTGATGAGCACCGTCGCATCCGTGGGACTGACCCGGCTGATGACGTCCAGGACTTTCTGCATGGCCCGGCTTGTGCCGATGACCATATCGAACTCGCTTTTGGCCTTGAGCTCGCTGCGGAGATACAGGTTTTCCAAAGACATTTTTCGGCCCTTCAAGGCTTTTCGGACGGTGAGGCGCAGCTCCTCGGGCGTAAAAGGCTTGGCCAAATAATCAAAGGCGCCGATCTTTATGGCTTCGACAGCCGATTCGATCGTGCCGAAGCCGGTGATGATGACGACGGGTGTCTCCGGGCTTGCATATTTCATCTGACGCAGCACATGGAGGCCGTTGATGCCGGGAAGCTTCAGGTCCAGAAACACGGTATGGAAATGTTCCTTTTGGAAGAGGGCCAATCCTTCTTGCCCGTCTTGAGCGTCCCGGGTTTGGTAGCCCTCTTTTTTCAGGACCTGGCGCATGGAATCCCGAAGGGCTTCGTCGTCGTCGATAATCAGGATTTGAATGGCTTCGCTCATGTCGTCTCTCGCTTCAACGGAAGCTTAACGGTGAACGTGGCTCCGTGCCCGGTTTCACTATGGATCTCGATCGCTCCCCTGTGTTTTTGAACGATGCCGTAGCTGATGGCCAGCCCGAGGCCGGTTCCCTTGCCGACTTCTTTGGTTGAGAAGAACGGCTCGAAGAGCCGCTTTTTGTCTTCTTCCCGGATGCCGTGACCGGTGTCCGTAAATTCGACGCTGATCGTGTCCCGGCCCGAAGAGATTGATGTTTTAAGGGTCAATATTCCATTCCCGTTCATCGCCTCGGCGGCGTTGAGAATGATGTTGATGAACACCTGCTGAAGTTGGGCGCCGTCGGCGAAGATTGTCGGCAGGCCGGGCTCATAAAATTTCCGGATGGCGATGTTCTGAAACAGGGCCTGGCGTTCCATCAGCGACAGGGATTTATCCAGGAGTTCGTTGATATCGACCATCCCCATTTCGGGTTCTTTCGGCCGGGCGAATTCGAGAAGGCCCTTGACGATGTCCTTGCACCGCGTCGTCTCTTTCACGATTTTTTTGAGGTTTTCGTAGTGCGGGTTGTTTTTGTCCGTTTCCTCCAGAATCAGGCAACTGTAGATGAGAATGCCTCCCAGGGGGTTGTTGATCTCATGGGCGATGCCCGCCGCGAGCTTTCCGATGGAGGCAAGCTTTTCGGATTGGGCGAGATGGGCCTGGATCTCGATGAGCTCTTTGGTCCGTTCCTCGACTTTATTCTCCAGGGTCGTCCCCCAATCGATGAGCGCCCGATTGGCGTCGCGAAGATGGTCGGTCATCTGGTTGAAGGCATCCGCCAAGGTCCCGATTTCATCTCGGGAGTGCACATCGACTTTATGAGTCAGGTCTCCTTTGGCGATTTCCTTCGTGGCCCGCACCATCCTGTGAAGAGGACGGATGATCCGGGTCGTGGAAAAGTTGAGGATGACCAGGAGAAAAACGATGAAGAGGGCGGCGATCAGGATGAAGGTCAGCATGACCCGGTCGGCGGTGTCCTTATAGGGCTTTTCGAGCATTCCGACGTACAGGATGCCGATGATCCTGTTGTCGACGTTTTTGATCGGTTCGTAGGCGGTGACGTACCAATCGGTGACGACAAAGGCCCGGGCGAGCCAGGGCTGGCCCTCTTCGAGCACGGCCTTTTTCACTTCCTCGGACAGGAGCGTGCCGATGGCACGCTCGCCCTTTTCGTTTTTGACATTGGTCGAGATCCGAAGGTCATTCTGGAAAATGGTGGCGGTTCCCGTCTCTCGACCTTTGTATTTTTCGCCCTTGAAGACAAGATCTTTGATGCTGTCCACGATGTCGTAGTTCCGGTTGAGAAGAATGCCTCCGTAGAGAACCCCGAGAAGAACCCCCGTTTCGTCCGTCACCGGGGCGCCGGCTTTGAGCATCATCCCCATTGTTTCACGGTTCTCGGCTCTGGGCGCGGCTTTCGGCGTGGAGACGAACTCCAGCACGGCCTTATCGGCCAGGTCGCGTCCCTCCTTGAGGAGCTCGTCCCTGGAGAGAAGCTGGGGGGAGGCCGCGATGTTCTTTTTTAAAACCTGCCGGACGATTTCGTCGAACGATTCGTCGTCTCCGGTCATTTCCGGATTCCTGGTTCGGAGAAGGACGACTCCTCGCGCATCCGCCAGGGTCAAGATGTCCAGTCCGTTTTCGGTTCGGACGCGGCCGAGATATTTAAGGAGGGTATCTTTCTGGTTTTGTTGAACGGCTTCCCGCAGGCTTTCTCGCGCTGCGGTCAGGCTGACGATGACCTTGATATCGTTGAGCTTGGCGTTGAAAACCATCCAGGCGGAAGACAGGTCATGGCGAACCTTGATCTGAGCTTGGGAGATGAGTGTCGTGCGAATGATCCGGGAGCCGATGATCAGCGTAAAGAAGCCGCCGATGATGATGACGAGGAGAAAGCTCAAGCTGAGCTTTGTCCGCAAAGAAAATTGAGGTGCTTTCATGCCGCTTGCTTTGGACCGGCCCTTTCGAAAAATGGCGCCGATCGACAACGCAGAGATTCCTCTTCGTTAACTTTTTATTATACCAAAGAATCGCGCTTTCTCCTAGTTGAAGAGGAGATACAAAAAGGTTTTTCAGCGAGAATCGTTAAGACGGGAAGAAGAACGCCTCCACTCCTAGGCGGACGGCCGGGGAGAGAGCGGCGCCAAAGCCCGTAGCTCCGGACTGGATGGCCAGGACCTTGAACACGAACGGCTGATGGAGACGCAAAAAATCGGTGACGGCACGGAGAGAAAAGGCGTGGGTACTCACGCTGGCGGAATCGATCCGGTCCTCATCAACCCAAGCGATCTCGCCAGGCCGGCCGCCGAACCGGGCGGCGTCGATGAAGACAACCAGTCCGGCCCCGACGTCCAGGATTTCTTGCAGATGGTTCTCGGGATTGGCCTCGGCCCGGATGAATCGGGCGCCCATAAGAGCCGGTGAATTCTTGAGCCGGTCGAACAGGATCAGTCCCGCAGCGTCGTCCCCGCGATATGGATTGCCGAGGCCAACGAAGGCCATCTGGTCCGGCCGCCGTTCGGCCAGAGAGACGCGGAATTCCTCAAAATTCATCCGCCGTAACGACCCTTTGGCGGCACTTGGCGCAGACGGTCATGATCTGGTCCTCGCGGCGGATCGATTCCTTAGGCTTGGAGGGATTGACGTCCGCAAATTCCGCCTGGGTTAAAAGGAGAAAATTGGGATGGGCATAGGCCTTGGCGCCCAGCCGCAGGTTGACCCAGCGCAGGTGGTCCCGGCATGCGATGATTTCGCCGCAGCCCTCACAGAGAACAAGTTCCTTCTCGATGGTCTCGAAGACCTCGGGGGCCTCGACGTCGCTCACGGCCAGCGAATAGAAGTTGGTGTTGGCGATCCCCTTAACGGTGATGCACTTCTCCTGGCATTGCCCGCACTGGATGCAGGAGCCGTAGTCGACCTGGAGGGTACGGACCTTGCGCATCGGGTCATCGCTCATCTTGATGGCTTGGGAGGGACAGACTTGAGCGCAGGCGCCGCAGCCGACGCAGAAACTTTTGTCGTAGCGGGGCATCCCCCTATAGCGCTTCGACTCGGTATCCGGTTGAGCGGGAAACTTCGTCGTGTAGGGTGCGGAAAACAGGGAAACCAAGGCTTCTTTGATTTCTCGGACTTTGGGCAGGATCATGACGTCATTCCTCCTTGAGCTCGTCGTCGGCCTCGTAAAGGTCGATGACGCTTTCTTTGGCCAGGGGGATCCGGCCGCGATGGGCGGCCCGGGAGATGGCGTGGGCGGCGACCGGCGATGTGAAGAAGACGAAGGCGATTCCTAGAAGAGCTTTGAAGCCGAAGCTGGTGAAGCCCTTGATAATGAAGATGCCGAAGAGCAGGCCGGCCGTGCCGAAGGTAACACACTTCGTTGCCGCTTGAAGGCGGGTGTAAACATCGGGAAGCCGAACCAGGCCGAGCACTCCCAGGAAATCGAAGGCGATCCCGACCCAGATGAAAACCATGCCGATCATTTGCCTAATCATCGAGGCGTCTCCCTTCCAGAATCTTGGCGAAGGCCAGCGAGGCTATGAAACTGAGCAGGGCCCAGATCAGGGCGATGTCCAGGAAAAACCCCTGGTCGTAAAAGAGGCCGAACAAGGCCAGCATTCCGATGATGAGGACCCCCAGGATATCCACGGCCACGACCCGGTCGGCCGGCGATGGGCCGTAAATGACGCGGAAAAGGACGAAGAGGGAGCTGAAGAGACTGACGTTAATCAGCTGGACAAGAAGCGGGCCCTCGAAGACAAAGAAATTCAGGGCGGCCAGGCCGCCGAGGACGGTGGCGCCGATGAGCCAGCGAGCGACTCTCATTCGAAGATCTCCTTGATCAGGGGCTCAAACTTCATCCCGATGTCCCGGGTGTTTTGCTCGATGTCCTTCGATTTGACGGTGAGGCAATGGATGTAGAGCTCCCCTTTGGCCGGGTTGATGTCCACGGTGAACGTGCCGGGTGTCAAAGTGATGGAGTTGGCGAGAGTTGTCAGCGCGGCGTCTGTTTTCAGCCCCGTCCGAATCTTGATG
>JALHVH010000013.1 GCA_022867105.1 Candidatus Aminicenantota bacterium | reverse complement strand
GGAACCCCTTTTTTTGGATGAGCCTCCCGACCTCGGCGACCTCCTCCTTGGCCTCGACGAGGCTCGCATAGTTTACGGTCTGCTTTAGGCGAAGGAAAGGGGTCTCGATCCCTTCCAGTTTCAGCCGTCGGCCTAGAGCCCAGAGCGTATCGATCATGCCTGCCTGGCCGGCGTATCCGCCGAAGAACAGGAGCCGCTGCCCCTTTTCGTTCACCATCTTCTCATAATCGATGATCGAACAGCCGAGCTCGATCATCCTCTTGAGCATGGGCATATTGTGCGGCTGTCCTTTGGCCGTATGGGAGAAAAAGGTGTAGACCTTGTCCTTTTCGAGCGTTTCGATCGGGATCTCCTTGATGGCGAAGATGAACGGACACGGGCAGATGTCCTCCTGGACATGGGATCCTTTCATGCGGAAGTCCCCGTCCGGAAAGACTCTGATATCCGACGGCTGGACGTAAACCTCGATGGAGTGGTCCCGGATAAGTTCCCGGACGTGGGCTGGGATCAAAGGGACCCTCCGTTCCCACTTGTTGATGTCCTCCCGTCGAATACCGATTCTCTTTTGTAACATTTTTTACGCCTTATGAATCATGGATTAAAAGAGTGGTTATTATGGCACAAAGTGCGGCCAACGGTCAACGAAAAGGGGCCGTTCGAATATTTATTTGACGGGGACGCCGGGGATTGGCCATAATAAGGGATTATGATCAGGTTTTTCAACACGATGAACGGCCGGGTGGAGCCGTTCGAGCCTCTTTCCGCCGGGGCCGTCAAACTCTACACCTGCGGTCCCACGGTCTACGACTACCCGCATATCGGGAACTACCGGGCTTATGTCTTCGAGGACCTGCTCAAACGGTTCCTCCTTTTCATGGGTCTCAGAACCACCCACGTCATGAATATCACCGACGTCGACGACAAAACGATCCGCGGGGCCAACCTCCAGGGGGTCGCCCTCGGCGAGTACACGCGAAAATACCAGGACGCTTTCTTCGAGGACATCCGGACGCTCAGGATCCTGCCCGCGGACGTCTACCCCCGGGCCACGGAGCATATCCCCGAGATGGTGGCGATCATCCGGGGCCTGCTGGAAAAGGGATACGCCTACCGCAAGGAAGGTTCCATCTACTTCAGCATCGCCAAGTTCCCCGCCTACGGGAGGCTCTCCAAGATCCGTCTGGACGAACTCAAGCCGGGGCAGAGGGTGGAGACCGACGAATACGAGAAGGAGAGCGTCCACGACTTCGCCCTTTGGAAAGAGCCGAAGGGGGGCGAGCCTTTCTGGGAGACCGAGGTCGGCCCGGGCCGGCCGGGCTGGCACATCGAGTGCTCGGCCATGAGCTCAAAGTACCTCGGGGAGACGTTCGACATCCACTGCGGTGGGGTGGACAACATCTTCCCCCACCACGAGAACGAGATCGCCCAATCCGAGGCGTTCACGGGCAAGCCATTCGTCAGGACATGGATGCACTGCCATCATCTCGTCGTCGACGGCGAGAAGATGGCAAAATCCAAGGGCAACCAGTTCACCCTGAGGGACCTCGTGAGCCAAGGCGCCGACCCCATGGACCTGAGGTTCCTCCTCCTCTCGACGCATTACCGGAAGATGCTCAACTTCACCTCCGACGCCCTGGCCCAGGCCAAGGCCTCCCGCCGGCGTCTGCTGGACTTCCTTTTTGAGCTGGAGCACGGGGACTTCGCGCCGGGAGGACCGGACCCTGTCGTCTCGGACCTCATCAGGAAAGCCCGGAAGGGATTCGTCGAAGGCCTCTCCGACGACCTGAACATTTCGAACTCGCTCTCCGCCTTGTTCGAGTTCGTGAGGGACGTCAACACGCTCATCGCCACGGAAAAGCTCGGCGCCGGCGGCGCGGACGCGTCCGCCGCCCTTCTCCGCGATGTGGATGGCGTCCTAGCCGTCCTCCCCCCGAAAGAACTCCAAGAGGTAGCCCTCCCCCCGGGGCTCGCCTCGAAGATCGAAGCCCGTCAGAAGGCCCGTCAGGAGAAGGACTTCAAGCTGGCCGACCGGCTCAGGCGGGAACTCATCGAGGAAGGGATCATCCTGGAGGACACCAAAGACGGCCTCCGGTGGAAGAGGACGAAGCCGTCCGGCCGGACGAACGGATGACGGAAGACGAATATTCGGGCCACGCCCTGGGCAAGAAGGGCGAAGAGATCGCCGTCGATTATCTACAAAAAAAGAAATTCAGGATCGTCGAACGCGGCTACAAGTTCTTCCGCGGCGAGCTCGACATCATCGCCTATGATGGGGCGACGCTCGTCTTCGTCGAGGTCAAGACACGGGCCGGGACGGAGTTCGGACTCCCCGAGGAGGCCGTGACCCCCGCCAAGCAAAATCAGATCAAGCGGATCGCCCAGGGGTACCTCATGGAGCGGGGACTGGGCGACCCGGACTGCCGGTTCGATGTCCTTTCTATCCTGATCAAAGGCGATGACGGACAGGTCATCACCCATTTCGAAGACGCTTTTTAGGATCTCATACGCGATCATTTCCTCGGCCCGGAACCTGGCCGATCTGGAAAGATACGAGGACATGTCCATCAAGCTCTCTCAGGCCCGGAATTCCGTGGACGAGGCCCTCAAACTCGCCAAGGAAGGGAAGGTCGTTGTTTACATCGATGGCGCGAAGTAGGCCCGGTCAACTTGGAGGGGGAACCCGCTTCGCGTTTCCCCCTTCCAACGGTCGCTTCGCTCCCTGCCTCCCTTTCTCGGGCGGGGCATGAACCCGCGCCCTGCGACCAAGGGGGCATACCCCCTTGAATCCCCCGACGAGCGGTTCCAGGCGGCAAGCCGCAGGGCATACTCCCGCTCGTCAAAACGAAAAGGCAACCCCGACGTTGAGGCTCCGTCCGGGTTCGGGCATGGCCTCGGAGTCGGGCCTGGCGAAATAGTCGTTATCCAATAGGTTGGAGACGAGCACATAGAAACTCAGGGACGGACTCAGCATATAGTTGGCCTTGACGTTAACGAGCTCCGAGCCGGGAACAGCGACCTCGGCCGGGCCCGGGTCGTTCTTCTTGAGCTGGAACGTGCCGCTGATTTCGGCCGAGAAACGCCCCAGCCAGACCCTTGTCCCCGCGTAGACATGGAACGACGGGACATCGTTCAGCGGCGCCTTGGTTTTGACGCTCCTGCCCTTGATCGAAAAGAGGTTGCCGAAGACCTTCCATCCCGGAACCGGGAAATATTCGACTTCGAACTCAAGCCCCCGGATCCGGCCTTTGTCGATGTTGCCGTAGGTATAAATTCCCGGGGACTTCGTGTACCTTTCGATCATGTCTTCGATCGTGTAGGAGAAGGCGTAAAGGCCGGCAAAAAGCCGGCGGCCTGTATATCTCACTCCCCCATCCACGTTTATGGCCGTCTCAGGCCTCAAACCCGGCTGGGCGATGATGAAGCCGCGGCCGCTGATCCCAGTGTAGAAACGCTCGTTCAGGCTAGGCACGCGGTACGACCGGGACAGGTTGGCGAAGGCAACGAAGCGTTCCGCTAGCTTGTAAGAAGCGGCCATGAATCCGGTCAACCTGTCGTTATTCGTCCTGACGACATCCCCATCCCCGGGCGCCGCCTGCATGACAAGATGGTCCCAGCGGAGGCCGCCGAGGAGATCGAGGTTCCTCGTCCCCGAATAATCGCCGGAAATGAAGACGCCGATGTCCGTCCTCTTCCCCCTGGCATACGGGAGTTCCTCGCCGATCTTGTTGATATTGCCGTTCGGACCATAGCTCGTGTCCACGTTCCGCGCCCCGCCTCCCGCCTGCCCGAACAGGTCGGCTCCCCCCTCCAGCCGGAAGGATCCCCCGATCTTCTTTCCATAGGAGAGCTGAAAACCGTACTCCGTGCTCCGGGTCTTGCTGGTGGAGCTTTTTGTCTTATAGCCATCGATGCTGTCCGTTCGGGTTTCCAGGGAATTCGGATCGGCGTACGTTTGGAACGACAACTGCCCGCCCGCAACCTCTTTTTCGACCCATCTCAGCTGGAACAGGTTCTGGTTTTCCTCCGGGTACCAGGTCGGCTTGGTCAGGCTGTTTCGGTTGGGTTTTCCGATGTCCTTGCCGCGCGCGCCCAGGAAGGCCGCTGTGACCTCTCTCTTGTCCGTGCGGTGGACGATCTTGCCGAGCAGGCTGCCCTGGGTGTATTGGGACTGCAGGACCTTTCCTGAAGGCGACGAGTAATTCCCCGCGTCCAGCCCCTGAAAGGACAGGTAGAATCCGGTGGACCCCTTGGATCCCCGCAAAGAGAGGCCCGCGCCCTTCTCATCGTTGACCGTTCCGTACCGCGTCAGGAGCCGCCCCTTGAGGCCTTCCCCGGGGTCAGGTCCTTTGGTCAGGATATGGATGACGCCGCCGATCGCGTCCGATCCATAGAGGACGGAGGCAGGGCTCCTCAGGACCTCGATCCGGTCGATGTCTTCGGGGTTGATGAACGAAGCGTTCGGCCCCGTTCGGCGCTCGCTCGACAGCCGGGCGTTGTCGACAAGATAAAGGACCCTACGCCTGGCCAGCCCTCGGATCGACGGAACGAGTGAGAAGCCACCCGAGCCCAATGCCGAAACCCCGGGCGTCGAGGCCAGCCCTTCCGTGATGTTCGACGCCATCTCTTCCGTCAACGCCGTGTTCCCGATCACAGTCCCGGCCGCGGGCACGTTCGCCGAAGCCTCCGGATAACGCAGGGCCGTGACCACGACCTCTTCATTTTGGCTGATCAGGGGGGCCAGGGTAAGCGTCACGCCGCGGACGGCCGTTTTCTTCGTGAAGGCGAAAACCTGCTCGTAATAATCGGAGTGGATGACCTCAAGCCGAACTCGGTCTTGATCGGGCACATCCAGAGTGAACGCTCCCCCCCTGTCGGAGAGGGCCCGCGCGCCGCTCGACCTGTGGAGGACGACGGCCCCCTCGATGGGCTTCCCCCCGGGTGTGACAACCGTCCCGCGGACTTCGACGGCCGACGCCGCGATCGAAAGAGAAAAAATAAGCATCGGGATGAAGGCGGTTCTTTTTATTCCGCGGCCGGACTTAAGCTTTCGCACGACGGAAGGGTCCGCGGACGCCTTCACCAGGTCGACGATTCTCTTGCGAAGGAGGGGATGGACGGTGTTGGGCGCGATCTCCTGAAGCGGGACGAGGACGAAGTTCCGCTCGGTCATCCGCGGATGCGGGACGATCAGCCGGCGGGTCTGGATCACCGTATTCCCGGCCAGCAGAATATCGATATCGATCGTCCGGGGCCCCTTATCGATAGTCGGGACGCGCTTCATCTTCTGCTCAATGGCCTTGACCAGGTTCAGGAGGGCTGATGGGCTAATTTCCGTGTCGACTTCCACGACCTGGTTGTAGAACCAGGGCTGGTCGGGGACATCGACGGGCTCGGTCCGATAGACGGAGGAGGCGCGGAGGATCCCCACGCCGTTTTCTTCGAGCCGGGAGCAGGCCAAGGCCAAGTTCTTTTTCCGGTTGCCCAGGTTGGTGCCAAGGGACAGAAAGTATCTCATGTTTTTTCACTGGCAGAGGCTATTCATATTAGCACCATTTTCCCGGTTTTCAACGTAAATTTGGGGAGCGCGCCCCGTTCATGACCGGCCCCGGACCGACGGATCGATCTCTCCGCGATTCCGTGACGAGTCCCAGGATTTCCGTTTGATTTCCGCCGACCGTTTCATTAATATGAGAACTTCCCGACTGGAGGTTCGCATGGGCAAGCTCATCTACATGGACAACGGGGCCACATCCTTTCCCAAGCCCCCGGAAGTCTACGACTTCATGGACCATTTTTACAGGAACTTCGGGGTCAATCCCGGCCGTTCCGGCTATGATCTCTGCGTCGAGACGGGCGAACTCGTCGAGACGACACGGAAGATGCTGACCCGGTTCTTCAACGGCGCCGATCCGAACCGCCTGTGCTTCTCCTACAATTCGACCGACGCCCTGAACCTGATCATCTTCGGGATGCTCAAGCCGGGCGACCACGCCGTGACCACGACGCTCGAACACAACTCCGTTCTCCGGCCGCTCTACCACCTCTCCCGGGCCGGCGTAGAGATCGACTATGTGCCCTTCGATAAATCCGGTTTCGTCGATCCTGATGATTTTCCCAAACGGTTCAAGAAGAACACGAAGCTCGTTGTCATCAATCACGCCTCCAACGTGATCGGCACGGTCCAGCCCATCAAGGAGATCGGAAGGCGCTGCCGGGAGCATGGCGTCCCGTTCGCGATCGACGCTTCGCAGTCCGCCGGAAAAGTCCCCATTGACATCGAGGACGCCTTTGTCGACGTCGTCGCCTTTACGGGCCACAAATCGCTCCTCGGACCTACCGGCATCGGAGGTCTTTACGTCCGGGAAGGGATCGAAATCCGCTTCACCCGGGCCGGGGGGACCGGGGTCCGCTCCGCCGTGCGGACGCACCTCGAGGAGTATCCCTACCGGCTCGAATACGGGACGCTGAACATTCTCGGTGTCGCCGGCCTGCACGCCGGCCTCAGGTGGATCCTGGACAGGGGCCTCGAATCCGTCCATCAGCATGAAACGAAGCTCGCGACGAAGCTCAGGGACGGGCTGAAGGGGATCGATAGCGTCACGATGTATTGTCAGGATGACCTGGCGAACCATATCAGCGTCCTGCCCTTCAACGTGACCGGCATGGAAGCGATGAACGTCGGGACCATTCTGGACGTGGACCACAATATCGCCTGCCGGACCGGGCTCCACTGCGCCCCTCTCGTTCACGAAGGGCTCGGGACGGACAAGGTCCACGGAGCTGTCAGGTTCGGGATCGGGCCTTTCAATACCGAAGGGCACGTCGACACGGCCATCGGCGCGGTCAGAGAGATCGCCGAGATGGCGGCCAGGCGCAACAAGTAACCCCAAATTGCCGATAAGATTCTTTCTTCTCAAACGATGACGCCGGCTTCTGGTGATACCCGGAATCCCAGGGACACGACACCAATTCAAGAGAATTGGTTCATGTCGCCGAATTCCGACTCACGTCCTATCGGCAATTTTGGCAAGTAAAGCGGGCCCGGACGCTTTCTCGACGCGACGTGCCCGGCGTCAAGAGCATCGGCCCGGGTCTTAGACGCAGCCGTCCGGCTTCGGCAGGCCCGCGATCTTGCAGGCGCCCTTGGCGGGGCCTGAGGGGAAAAGCTCGTAAATTCTCTTGAGCGGAAAGCCGGTGGCCTGACACATCTTGCGGACCATCGGGGCGGTCCCCTTGTCGCGATAGTGGTTCCGGATAAACTCGATGACGGCCCAGTGCTCTCCGGTCAGATCCTCGATCCCTTCTTCGGCCTTCGCCAGGACCGACGCCGCGACGTTCGACCATTCTTCGGGGCGGGCCATGAACCCTTCCTCGTTCACCTCGATCCTGATGTCGTTGTCCTCGATGACCGGCATGAGCGTCTCCTTCGCGGAATGTGAATCGATATTATAACAAAACGCCGGGCGCCGGCGAAATCGGTTGACAATCCAAAAGCGCCGAAAGGATCCTTTCTTCTCGAGCGATGACGCCGACTTCTGGTATTGCCCGGAATTCCGATTCACGTCCTAACGGTAGATTTGGGTTGACAAGGCCCCCGCGGCTCCGGCTAATATGAACCAGGAGGTCGACCGGACATGCCGAAAAAAACATCCTGGCTGGTTCCCGTCTCGCTGGTCCTCGTGGCTCTTTCCGCCTTCGTCTACGGAGTCCATTATTTAATCTTTCGCGACGCCCACAGCATCTTCTTCTATCTGCTCCTGGACATCGCCTTCCTCTTCCTGAACGTCCTCGTCGTCATCATCTTCATCGAGCGTTTGCTCGCCCGGAGGGAGCGGCAGACGGTGTTCCAGAAGCTCAACATGGTCATCGGCACATTCTTCAGCGAGGTGGGATTGGAGCTGCTCAAACGGTTCTCCGCCCGTGTCGCGAATGCCGACGGGCTCAAGGAACGCCTGGGCGTCCGTCCGGGCTGGACGCGGAAGGACTTCCAGAAAGCGACGGCCGCGGCCAAAGGATTCTCCTATGATTTGAACATCGACCCGCCCTCTCTTCTCGAACTGAAAACGTTCCTCAGCCAAAAGCGCGACTTCCTGGTTCGGCTCCTGGAAAACCCCAGCCTGCTCGAGCATGACCGCTTCACGGACCTCCTCTGGGCGGTCTTCCACCTGGCGGAGGAACTATCCTTCCGAGAGGGGGACCTCGAGGGTTTGCCGGAAGCCGACCATCGGCACATCATGGCGGATGCTAAGAGGGCTTATGCGCACATCACGATAGAGTGGTTGGCCTACACCGAACATCTCAAGGAGAACTATCCGTTCCTTTTCTCTCTTGCGGCGCGGATCAACCCCCTCGGTGCGAACCCGTCGGCTTATATCAACAATCCGTAGCCGGGGTCGGCGAGCTGCGACATTGGGCTCCGGCTCGGGTCCCCGGTTTTCATGTCTTGCCGCGCCCGCGCCGACAGGGGGAATTATTACGAGGACCCGCGTCCGGTCCGCTCGCGGAACATGATCACCAGCCTTTCCCGGGAGGGCAAGAAGGCGGCGCGGCAAAGGAATTGACGACCTTCCAGGAGGACTTCCTCGGTCCGGTTCCGCCTGGACTGCCGGACCGATCGGACCAGGTCCGCGAAAGAAGAGCTCCGAATGACCTCCCAGAACGGGCGCCTGCCCTCGGGAACGGCTTGGATGATCTCCCAAAAAGCCCCGTTGCTGAGGACGATATCATCGTCTTTGTCGATGACCAAAAGGCCGTCATGGATGGCGGAGAGGATCGTGTCGAGCTCCTCTCTTCGGTCTTCAATATCCTGGAACAATGCCTTGAGTTCCCCCGTCATGGCGTTGAAGCTTCTGGCAAAATCCCCAAGCTCTCCCTTGTGACTGAGGGAGACCTTGGCCTCGAAATCGCCGCCGGCGACCCGTCTGGAGGTCGTGATGAACTCACGAACGGCCCCCGAAATGGACCGGGAAAGGAGAAGCATGACAACAAGGACGAGGATCATGATCAAGGCCGCGGTCTGGAAGATCTTCTTTTTGAGCCCGGAGAGGAGCGCGTCGATGTCCTTCATGAACATGCTCAGGCGAAGGACGCCGGTGACCCTCCCCTCCTCGAACATCGGAAATCCCATGTAGAGCATATCCGCCCGAACGGTCGAGCTTCGCCGCACCGACCTCCCCGTCTGTCCCTGGAGAGCCTGAAAGACCTCGGGGCGGTATTGGTGGCTTTCCATCCCGTCCGGGACCTGGGCAGAGTCCGCAAGCACGATCCCGTCTGTCCCGACGACCGAGATCCTGACCTGGGTCCTCCTTCCGAAGTCCAGGACGAACGGTTCAAGACCGGCGGCGCCTTCCGCCTTGAGAATGGACGCGATCCGGGGCATGAAGACCTCGGCCAGATTTTTCAAATGGAGGGCCTGATCCTCGACATATGCCGTCCGGATGGCCTTGAACGAGTATAGAAGCAGGACCGCGGCGAACAGCGTGATGATGATGAGATACCCGCCGAAGACCTTCCAGAACAATGATTTTCTCATGGTCTTACCGGTGTTATTATAACATCCCATTCACGGAAATATGAAAGTCAAAAAATTGCCCGTGCCGGAATCCCGGGTTATAATAGGTTCCATCATCGGCGAGGAGGAAACACATGAACAAAATATCATTGGCGGTCATCCTTTTAGCCCTCGGGCCCGCCCTGATGGGCGCCGTCCTTCAGAAAATCGAGGAAGACTTCATCCCAACCTCCCGGGGAGACCTGGGGATTTCCTTCGTGGGTCACGCCTCCCTGTTCTTCACGTTCGACGGCAAGGTCATCCATGTCGACCCGGTGAGCGGAGAAGGAGATTACCGGAGCTTTCCCAAGGCCGATCTCATCCTCATCACTCATGAGCATTTCGACCATCTGGACGCGGAAGCCGTCAGGCTCATTCGCAAGCCCGGGACCCAGGTCATCATCTCCCTTGCCTGCGCGGGCAAGGCCAAGGACGCCGTCGTCATGAAGAACGGCGAGAAGAGGGCCGTCCAAGGGTTCGAGATCGAGGCCGTCCCCGCCTATAACATCCTCCACAAGAGACCGGATGGGAACCCCTTTCATCCGAAAGGCCAAGGCAATGGATATCTTATCTCG
>JALHVH010000124.1 GCA_022867105.1 Candidatus Aminicenantota bacterium | reverse complement strand
TCACATCGCTGCGCCAGCTTTCGGAGATGCTGTCCAAAGGGCGGGTTCCCACGGAAGACCTGCGGCAGAAATCCTATGACCTTCTGTCCCGCGAAAGCGAGCGCCTGCAAAGGCTCGTCGAGTCTCTGCTGGATTTCGGCCGCATCGAGGCGCGCGCACTCCGCTATCACTATGAACATCTCGATCCCGCAACGTTGGTGGGTGACCTGGTGGCCGAATTTCAGGAGAAGGCCGCTGCCCAGGGCTACCACGTCGAACTGGAACTGGCCGGGGAGTATCCCCTCATCCACGCCGATCGCGAAGCGCTCGGCCTGGCGCTAAGGAACCTGCTCGACAACGCGGTCAAGTATTCGCCGGACTGCCGCACCGTCTGGGTCGAGATGGCGCGCGAACGAGACCGCCTGGCCATCCGTGTCCGGGACCAAGGCATGGGAATTCCGGCTTCGGAGCAAAAAGAGATCTTCAAGAGATTCGTCCGTGGGGCCGGCTCCCGGGCAGCCTATATCCAAGGGACCGGCATCGGCCTGGCCATGGCGCGCCACATCGTCGAAGCCCATGACGGCGAGATCCGCCTGGAGAGCAAACCCGGCAGAGGCAGCACGTTTACGATCCTGCTGCCGTTGGAGAAGAGGACATGAAACGCATTCTGGTGGTGGAAGACGAACCCGCAATCGCGTTTGGTCTGCAGCTGGACCTGAAGAGCGAGGGATACGACGTGGTGATAGAAGCTGACGGAGAAAGCGCCCTGCGGCGGGCGCGGAAAGAAGCCTTCGACCTGATCCTTCTCGATATCATGCTGCCGCGCAAGGACGGCTTCGAGGTCTGCCGCGAACTGCGCCGGGGCGGATCGAAAACGCCTATCATCATGCTGACCGCCAAGACCCAGGAGGCGGAGAAGGTGCTGGGGCTGGAGATCGGCGCCGACGACTACGTGACCAAGCCTTTCAGCCCGCGCGAACTGCGAGCCCGGGTCAAGGCGGCGCTCCGCCGCGCCGCGGAAGACGATTTGCCGATATACCGGTTCGGCGACGCGGAAGTGGATTTTGGGCGTTGTGAGCTGCGGCGCGCCGGCAAACCGGTGGAGCTGACGGCCCTCGAGTTCAAGCTGCTCGCCGCCTTTGTCCGCAACGGCGGCAAAGTGCTGAGCCGGGATCAGCTTCTGGATCTCGCCTGGGGGCACGGTGCATTCGTCACGGATCGCGTGGTCGACAACCACGTCGTCACCCTGCGAAAAAAGGTCGAGCCGGAACCTTCAAAGCCGCGTTACATCGTGAGCATCCGCGGCCTGGGGTACCGTTTCGATGGCTGAATAAGATCCAATCCTGACAATAGCGCGGATACTCTCCTGACAAGGAAGCCGTAACATGATGGGCAGGAGGAAATCAGAATGAAACCAGCAAAGTTAGTTCTTTTGACCGGGCTGCTCTGCGCGGCCCTGTCCGCCGGGTACCTGGCGAGCCAGGCGAAGGACAATAAGGCGGAGGTGGCGCTCCAGGCCGCCATTAAAACAGAAACGGTCGATGGAAACTTGAAGGGCGCCATCGAGCAGTACAAGAAGATCGCGGCGATACCCGGCGCCGGCCGCGGCACGGTCGCGACCGCCCTACTTCGGATGGGCCAGTGCCACGAAAAGCTGGGCGACGCGGACACGCGAGAAGCGCGGAAGGCGTACGAGCAGATAGTGCGCGAGTATGGCGACCAGGCCGCCGTAGCTACCGAAGCCCGCACTCGGCTGGCCGCACTGGTGGGGGCCGGCGGCGCGTCGGGGAGCACGACGATGGCCACAAGGAGGGTGTGGGCAGGGGCGGATATCACGGGCCGGGTTTCCACCGACGGCCGTTTCCTATCGTTCACGGACTGGAAAGCCGGCAATGTTGCCGTCCGCGACCTCGCCACCGGCCAGAGCCGGCTGTTGACCGACAATGGCAACGTGGCTGGGGGAGGTGGGTTTGCTGAGCCTTCCGTGCCCTCGCCCGACGGCAAGAGCGTCGCCTACGCCTGGTACGGCTCGCATGGTCGCGACCTTTGCGTCGTCGGGCTCGACGGATCGAAGCCGCGGATCCTGCGGGCCGTCGGAAATGGGGTCCTCGACCACGTTCCGTTGGCATGGTCGCCTGACAGCAAACACCTGCTCGCCGAATTCGTGAAGGCCGACGGCAGCCGCGACATGATGCTGGTGACTGTCGCTGACGGTTCGACGAAGCTGCTGAAGGCGGTGGGGAAGGACCTGTCTCCGGGCGGTGTGTTCTCACCTGACGGACGATACATCGCGTGGGCGACCAAGGAGGGGTTCTCGCTCGTCGACCTCCGGAAGGGAGCCGAGTCGCCGCTCATCGCGGATCGGTCTGGCCACAGCGTCCTGGGCTGGGCTCCAGACGGAAAGCACATCCTGTTCTCCAGCGCGAGGTCGGGATCAGCTGACGCATGGCTCATTGCGGTGGCTGACGGGAAGGCGCAGGGTGAACCAATGTTCGTCAAGAAGGACTTGGGCTCCATGCCCATGGGGTTCACCCGCAGGGGTGCCTTCTACTACGGGGTCAGCAACAACATTTGGGACGTCCAGATTGCCGAACTCGACCCGGCCGGCGCCAACGCGGGATCGTCGCCGCAGCGGGCGTTCCAGCGTGGCAACACGCGTTCTCCAGCCTGGTCTCCAGACGGTCGCTCGCTCGCATCGGTTGACGCCCGCGAGCCGAGTCAGGCCGTGATTATCCGCTCCATGGATACAGGAGAGGAGCAAGAGCTTCGCGTCGGCGAGAGGACGATCGGGATGGGCGGGATCCGGTGGACGCCGGACGGAAAGGCCGTCGTGGTGCCGGCATCCGAGTCAGGGAAGGGTGAGAACCTGTTCCGGATTGATGTCCAAACGGGGCAGGTGACCGCTCTGATGCCACTTCCAGGGCTGGGCGGCTGGCCAGCGTTCCGGTTCTCACGAGATGGGAACACGATCTTCTACGTCAGGCCACCAGCCTCCCTAGCAGAAACAGGCGGACAACGCCTCGTGGCCCACGACCTGCGGTCCGGCCAGGAGACGACGGTCATTCAGAGGAGTGGGCTCTACAAGGGCGGACTGTCGCCCGACGGCCAGCGAGTGCTGATTGGTGTTGACGAGGGCAAGTCCCCGGTGGTGCTCGTCATGTCGGTCGCCGGGGGAGAGGCTCGGGAACTATTCAGGGTCGACGGCGAGAAGGAGGTCTTGTTCGCGGGAGGGCCATCGTGGACGCCAGACGGCCGCCATGTCGTTTATCTGAAACGCGCCAAGGAAGTGCAAGGGCAATGGCAGGCGTGGCGCGTCGCCGCCGAGGGGGGAGAACCGCAACGCGTGGGGCAGATCCGTGCCCGTCAGTTGGTTGGGTTCGCCCTGCACTCTGACGGACGCCGCGTGGCGTTCAGCGATGTCAAATTCGACCTGGAGGTCTGGGTGATGGAGAACTTCCTGTCGGCGCCAAAAGTCGCCAAGTAGCCGATAGAAGCGATGACATAAAGCGAGGCAGGCGGAGGCGCTGGCCGGCCCGGGGGAATAGAAGCGGGATGCGCGTTTCAGTCGGTGGACGTCAGGGCCGCGAGGCTGAAGTCCTTGTAGCGCTCGATGATGTCCCGGATGAGGTCCTCCTTGGCGAGCTTCATGACCGCCGATGGGGCGAGGCCCTTCATGAACTCGTCCCTCTTCTCTTCGAAAGGGGCGCTCCTGACCTTCCTCCCCTTCAGGACAAGCCCCAGCTTGAGCTGGAAGGAGTTCCGCGGCAGGACGATCTTGTATTGGAAATTGTCGATCCTCGATCCCGGGAAGCTGAGCCCGAAGTCGATGGCCCGGCCCTTCTCCTTCCGGAACCGGACCCGGACCCCGTATTCCTTCATCTCCTCGGCCAGGCTATCGGAGGCCGGCTCGGCGATGAACTCGCAGAACTGGTCGAAGCTTTCCAGGGTCTCGGTCCTGGCCTTCTCGATGATCCGGACGCTCTCGAAGTATTTTCTCAGATCGTCTCTCCAGGTTTTTTGAGTCATGGCACCAACCCGCGCATTGTGATGGGCCGATGATAACACATTTCGGCGGAGAGGTTAAGCGCGATGAAACCCCCCGGGGGGTTAGTGCCGGCTGAGGTCAGCAAAAGGGGGGTGATGATTTAATTTTGAAGGAGCCCTCTCCAGCCGGCGAAAGAGAGCCTAATGCATTATAGCTAAAATTTAATCTAAATACAATACTATAAAAAATTTTCTTCGCAAAGCGCCAGCCAGACGCGGTCGGCGCCGATCTCCGGAACCGTTCCGGCCGCGAGGACGCGGGTCCGGCCTAACGGCCGCCAGGCCGGCTCCAGGTCCTCCCGGAAAAGGGCCAGGACCTTTGTGCCGCAGGCCGCAGCCAGGTGGGTGACGCCGGAATCGTTTCCCAAGTAGAACGAAGCTTCGGCGAGGAGCCCCGCGAGTCCGGAGATCTCCGGCCGGCGCAGCCAGGTCCAGCCGGGGGGGAGCCCCCCCTCCTCCAGGGGTTTGGAGAACGAAGGCCCCTCCTCCGCATCGCCGGTGACCAGGACGCCCGCCATTCCCCGTTCCGCCAGGCGCCGGACGATCTCGAGGAAGTTCGCGAGGGGCCAGCGCTTGCTTTCCCCTCCGGTCCCGGGATGGACGACGGCGAAGGGCCCTCCGCCTCCGGCGACGCCCGGACGGAGCCCGCGCGCGGACGCGGCGACCCTCTCGCCCACGGGCAGCCGGGTGCATTCGCCGAAGCCCGGCGCGTTCGTTCCCGCATCCGGAGCCATGGATACGGTCGCGTCGAAGAAAAAGCGGCTGACGGGGACGGAAAGAAGCGCGGGCAGAGCGATGACCCGGACCAACGGAATGCCCATGGACCGCAGGCTTTCTTCCAACGAAGGGTCGGGCGGCTTCTGCATCCAGGCGGCGGCGAAGGAGAAGCCCCCGGCCCAGCGCCGGGTCTCGGGGTCCGCGCCGGAAAGGCCGCCGAAAAGGAGCGCGGCCTCCCGCCCGCCGGCCGGGACGAGCCGGTCCGCGAACCCCGCGTCCTGAAAGAGCCGGCCGTATTCCTCCCGGCAGACGAGTGTCAATTCCCCGTCCGGCATCGTTTTTCGAAGATAGGAGATCGAGGGCAGGACGGCCAGGAGATCTCCCAGACCGCCGAAACGGATGAGAAGCGCGCGCGCGGTCTTAATGTCCATGACGCTCCTAGTGTAATGCCGGCTGTTCTTGTTTAACAGCAGAAAAGGGAAAATTGTTTTTTTCAAGGCAATTGTGATAAAAATTGTCCTGATGAACGAGAACCCGACGCGGGCGCCGCTTTCCGGGAGGCGCCTCCTCACGACGCTCTTCAAGCTCGCTTTCAGCGCCGCGATCCTCGCCCTGCTCCTCATCTTCAAGACGCCCGTCCGGGACATCGTCAAGGTCCTGGGCACGGTCCGGCTTCCCGGACTCGCCCTGGCCTTTTCCCTCCACGCCGTCGGGTATTTCGCCAGCGCCTACCGCTGGCAGATCCTCGCCCGGGCCCTGGGCGACGACATCCCGCTGGGGTTCCTGATAAGGTCCTACCTCGTCGGGACGTTCTTCAACAACTTCCTGCCCACGAGCTTCGGCGGCGACATCGTCCGCATCTGGGACGGTTCGCGCTATTCACAATCCCTCGTCAAGTCCTCGGCCATCGTCGTCGTCGAGCGCGTCACGGGCATCATCGTCCTCTTTCTCTTCGCCCTTTTCGGCTCCTTTTTCCGCTTGGACATGGCCCACGACGTCCCGGTCGTCTGGGTCTCGCTCGTCCTCGGCCTGGCCGGCCTGAGCCTGGCGGTCCTCTTCCTGCTCCCCGTCACGGAGGACCTTATCCTCCGGCTCCCCGAAAAGAAATTCCTCAAGCCCCTCAAAAAAACGGCCCTCTCCTTCCGGGAGACCGTGCTCCTCTACAAGGACAAGAAAGGCCCCTTCCTCAAAGCCTTCTTCTGGGCGGTCATCCTCCAGGCCAACGTCGTCGTTTACTTCTTTCTTATCGGCCGGGCCTTCCGCCTCGAGATCGGCTTCCTGGATTACTTCATCTTCGTGCCCATCCTTCTCCTCGTCCAGACCATCCCGGTGACCATCAACGGCCTGGGTCTGAGGGAAGGCTCGGCCATCGAGATCTTCAAGTACTACGCCATCCCTTCCGCGACGGCGTTCTCCTTCTCGCTCGTCGACGTCGGCTTCCGGCTTATCCTGGGGGTCATCGGCGGGGCGATCTACGTGTCGAGAAAATGAACGTCCGCCGCCCGCCCGTCGCGATCCTCCTGGCCGCATTGTTCCTCGTCCCGGCCCTGGCTCATCCCCAGCAGGACGTCTCCGAATTCGAGAAGCGCATCTCCAAGCTCAACCAGCAGATCAGGGACATCAAGGCGAAGATCCAGGAGGGAGAGAAAAAGGAATCCTCCATCCTCTCGACCCTGTCCAGGATCGGCCTCACCAAGAAGCTCATCCGGAGCGAGCTCGCGGCCAACGCCGTCGTCCTCGAGAGGACGAACGGCGAGCTCAAGGCCCTGCGGGACGACAAGGCCCGCCGGCTGGCAGACCTGGAGAAGGAGAAACAGTCCATCGAGAAGACCCTGGTCACGCTCTACAAGTTCGGCAGGTTCGACTTTCTCAAGTTCGCCTTGAGGGCGGAGAACGCCGAGTCGTTCTTCACCGAAAGCAAGCACCTGACCTTTCTGGCCCGCACCCAGGAGACCATCATCTCCGGCTACCTGACCGCCCTGGCCGAGCTGGGCGCGACCGAAAGGCGGCTCGAGGCTAAGAGGAAGGAGGCCGCCGACCTCATCCGGGCCTCGGAGGCGAAGAGACGGGAGCTCGAGGCCGAGGAGAAGAAGAACCGCGACCTCGTCGCCGAGGTCAAGCGCAGCCGAAAGTCCTACGAGCAGGCGCTGGAGGAGCTCGCCGAAAGCGCCAAGCAGCTCCAGGACCTGCTCAAGAAGATCGTCGACGAAGCGTACAGCCTCCCCTTCTCGTTCGTGCCGCTTTATGAGAAGAAGGGGAAGCTTCCCTGGCCCATCCAGGGGCCGATCATCACCGCCTTCGGCCTGCAGAAGCACCCCCGGTTCAACACGATCACCCAGAACAACGGCATTGAGATCGCCCCGAATAAGGAAAAGGCCGTCATCCAGTCGGTCCACCCCGGCCGGATCGTTTACGCGGACGTCTTCGAGGGGTACGGCAACCTCATCATCGTCGACCACGGAATGGCCTATTACTCGCTCTACGGGCACTGCTCGGAGTTCCTGGCCGCCAAGGGGGACGCCGTCAAGGCCGGCCAGCCGATCGCCCTCGTCGGAGACAGCGGTTCCCTGAACGGCGAGTGCCTTTACTTCGAGCTCCGGTTCAAGACCCGGGCCCTCGATCCCTTGCAATGGCTCAGGGGAAGATGATACAATGGATCTTCAAAAATCATGAGACCTCAACGGTTCCGCCTTGTTTTTCTCTCGGCCTGCGTTGCCCTCTGCCTCTTCTTCGTCCTCGAGAGGAACTTCCTCCCCGGGATCTCCCAGAAGCTGACCCACAAGGGACTCGACCTCCTGGCAAACGTCACGCGCCTGGTCAAGAACGACTACATCGATGAACGGGACCCGGACCGGACCATGGAGGGCGCCTACAAGGGGCTCATCGATTCCCTGGACCCGGTCTCGAGCTACTTCAGCCCCGATGCCACGGCCAAGTACCTCCGGAGAGATTCGCGGTGGGCCGATATCGGTGTTGTCCTCTTCAAGGGATCCTTCGGCCTGTTCCCGCAGGTCGCGGGGATCATCGAGGACTCCCCGGCTGAAAAAGCGGGCATCAAGCCGGGCGACACCTTCAGCGCCATGGACGGCCGGGGGACCCTGAATTGGAGCTCCCTCGAAGCCAACCTCTACCTCAAGGACCTGGAACAGAAGCCCGTCGCCCTCAAGGTCCTCCGGGAGAACGAGACCCTGGAGCTCAGCGTGGAGCGGGCCGTCCTCTTCCCGGAACCGTTCTCTTTTAAGTCATCGGACGCGTTCACGGTCCTGAGTCTTCACAACCTCTACGTCCCGTGCGTGAGCGAGGTCCGGAAAAAGATTCTGCCGCTCCTCAAGTCCCAAAAGAAGCCCCTCGTCCTGGACCTCAGGAACTGTTATGAAGGCGAGATCGAAGAGGCCCGGGATTTCCTCAACATCTTCATCCAATCGCCGCGGATCGGCGACTTCGAGAAGAGGGGCGGGATCAAGGACCCGGTCGCCTGCCCCGCCGAGCCGGACCTGGCCAGGCTCCCGGCCGCCGTATGGACCAACCGCGGCACGATGGGGCCGTCCGAGCTCGTGGCGGCCGTCCTCCAGGAGACCAAGAAGGTCAAGGTCATCGGCTCGGAAACCCCCGGCCTGGTTTCCAGGCAGGAGCTCGTCCCGCTCCAGGATGACAGCTCCGTCCTCGTCACATCGGGCGTCTTCACCCTCGCCTCCGGAAAGAAGCTCTGGGAAAAGGGTGTCGTCCCCGACGAGGAGATCGGCTTCGAGGACCAGGGCCCCGCCGCATACCTGAAAAGGACCGCGGCCCTTTTTCCAAACCGCTGACAGATGAAACTCAAAGGGATCCCTCAGTGGCCCGTCTATTCCGTGGCCGCCTGGGTCCTCTGCGGGCTGGCCCTCTTCTCCATGCTCGCCCTCGACCGCATGAATTGGAGGAAGGGGGAGAAGTCCTATATTTTCACAGGGTCCCGCGTTCCCAAGGCGCCCAAGGCCCAGATCAAGCCCGCTGAACCTCCGGCCGTGGCCGTGAAGAAACCCGAGCCGAAGCCGGCGCCGTCGGTCAAGGAGCCTGTCCGGGTCCAGCCCGCGGCCGCCGCTCCCAGGGGCAAGGTCGCCCTCATCGTGGATGACATGGGGAACAGCCTGGAGGCCCTGGACGAACTTTTGGGCCTGGGCGAGCCGGTGACGATCTCGGTCCTCCCCTACGGCCCCTACTCCCGGGAAACGGCCGAGATCGCCCACCGGAAAGGCCTCGAGGTCCTCCTCCATCTCCCCCTCGAATCCCTGAACAACCACGACTCCGAAGCGGGCGAGGAAGGCCTCATTCGTTCCGGGATGAGCGACGCGGAGGTCCGGAAGCTCATGGCCGACGACCTCGACCGGGTCCCTCATATCAAAGGCGTCAACAACCACATGGGCTCCAAGGTCACGGCCGACGAGGCGCTCATGCGGACGATCCTGGAGCCGCTCAAGGAGAAGGGGCTCTTCTTCCTGGACAGCCGGACGAGCGGCCGGTCGGTCGCCTACACCGTGGCCCGGAACATGGGCATCCCCGCGGAATCCCGGCAGATCTTTCTCGACGCCGACAGGAGTAACGGCCTCATTAAGGAGAGGCTTCTCGAGCTCTTCAGGCTGGCCCAAAAGGAGGGCCGGGCGATCGGCATCTGCCACCCCTTCCGGGAAACGCTTCAGACGCTCAAGGAGAACATCCATCTCCTGGAGGGCTACGGGCTGGAAGCCGTCTTCGCCTCCGAACTGGCGACCCGCGGCGATTGAATTCTTTTCCCGGTTCCATTATATTAGGATCAACAGAGAGGAGGATTTTCATGAAAAAAAGTGCGAGCTTCATTCTCCTTGCAGGAGGGGTCCTGTCCGTTCTTCTCATGTCTTCCTGCAAGTCCATGTCAACCGACGAACTTAAGAAAACCATTGAGATCATCGACGTCGAGACCAAGTGGGTCTCTAAATACTACCAGCCGTGGCCTCCCAGGCTCCTCCTCGTCCCGGTCCTGTCCTTCCGGGTGAAGAACATCGGCGTCGAGCCCCTCACCTACATCAATTTCAACGCCATCTTCAAGTTCAAAGGCGATCCCGAGAACCTGGGCGACAACTTCCTGGCCGCCATCCGGGGCAAGGCGATCCCGGCGGGAGACGTGAGCGACGTTATCACCCTGAAGAGCAACTTCGGCGTCGAAGGCAAGAGCGTCGAATCCATCAGGAGCAACCCTCAATGGAAGCCGGTCGAGGTGAGACTCTTCGCGCGCTCCAAGGGGTCCCAATTCGTGCTCATCGGCGAGTGGGACGTCTCCCGGACCATCGACTTCAAGGAACCCGAGCCCGTAAAGGTTCAATAGGGCCGGACCCGCTCCGCCCTGCCGCGAATTCCGATGACGGCGAAAGGACGACAATGAACACGATCCTGCCTGCCAAGATGTTCCTGACGAAGGGAAGCGGACAGCACAGGGAGAAACTAGTCAGCTTCGAAAAGGCCCTGCGGGAGGCCGGCATCTCGCCGTTCAACCTGGTGAAGGTTTCGAGCATCTTTCCCCCCGGCTGCGAGCTCGTTCCCCGGGAGAAAGGGCTGAAGCTTCTCACCCCGGGGCAGGTCGTCTTCCTGGTGATGAGTGAGAACGCCACGGATGAAGGCCATCGTCTGATCTCGGCGTCCATCGGGATGGCCGTACCCAAAGGACGGAGGTCCTACGGTTATCTGGCCGAACACGAAGGCTTCGGGCAGGCGGAGATGGACGCCGGGCGATACACGGAAGATCTGGCGGCGGAGATGCTGGCCACCAAGCTCGGCCGGAAGTTCGACCCCCGGAAGGCCGGAGGGAAGAACGGCAACACGTATCGCCTCTCCGCGACGATGTCCGTGACGACGAGGAGCATCACCCAGATCGCCAAGGGAAGCCAGGGGTTATGGACGACGGCCGTCGCGGCCGCGGTTTTCGTGACCTGACCTACAGGTCGAGGGGGTTGGGCTTCAGAATCTTGATGTAACTCTTCTCCTTGAGGCCCTTGAGGTATTCCTCGAGCTTTTTGTCCTTCTTCTGGGAAAAAAGGTTCTCTTCCACGTTCTTCTTGACCTCTTCGAAGGTCATCAGGCGGCTGTCCTTTTTTTCCTCGAGTTTCAACAGGTACCAGCCGTTCTTGGTCTCGACCCAGCCGCTCGTCTCCCCCGCCTTGAGCTTGGAAACGGCCAGCTCCAGGTCCTTGTCCAGCTCGCCTTTCTTGAACTTCCCCAGGTCGCCTTCGGATTCCTTGGCCGGCCCGTCCGAATAGTCCTTGGCCAGGACGTTGAACGGCTCTCCGGCCTTGACCTTGTCCCCGATCTCCTTCTTCTTCTCTTCCAGCGCCGCCGGGGCCTTCCCCTCCGTGGACAGATAGACGGCCCTGATCTTGTATTCCTCGGGCTCAGTGAACTCCTGGGGGTGAAGCCTGTAGTAGCCGATGATCTCCGAATCGTCGAGGACGATGGACCTGTCCACCTCCGAATAGATGACGCCCTGCTTGAGCATGTTGTCCTCGAGCTGCTTGATCCACTGGTCATAATCCATGCCTTGCTTCTGGAGCCCTCGCTTCAAGTCGTCGTCGGAGGCGATGTTGTTTTCCTTCTTGATGTTCTCGACGGCCGCCTTGAGCTGCTCGCCGACGTTCAAGTCCTTCTCCTTGGCTTGCTGCATGAGCAGGAGATCGGTGATCATCATGTTCAGTATCTCTTTTTTCAGCATGGCATACTGCTTCTCATACTCCTCCCCCTGGAGGGCGGCCCTCAGCTGCTGGACCGTGGAGTCGTATTGCTCCTTGTACTGGGACAGAGTGATGACGTCGTCGTTGACGATGGCAACGATCTCCTCGATGACCTGGCCGGCAGCCAGGGACAGGACGGCCGCGAGCCCAAAGAGCGCGAAAACGGAAGTTCTTTTTCTCATGTCTCGTTCCTCTGGTAGGCGAAGTTGAGCATTTCTGGGTGGGAGCTCCAGGCCAGGGACCCTTTGAGC
>JALHVH010000123.1 GCA_022867105.1 Candidatus Aminicenantota bacterium | reverse complement strand
GTCTCTTTCTTGATCCCGCCGACGTCGAAGACACCGCGCACGCGGAGGGGCTTTTCGACCGACCGGACGGATGCGATCCCATAGTCGAAATTGAGAGTATTGAAGAACATCTGTTCGAAGAACCACGCCATGTCCTTCCCGGAGACCTCGTTGACGACGGCGATGAAGTCCTGCGTCGCGGGGTGCTTGAACCGAAATCGCGTGTGGAACGTCCGCATGACCCGGGCCATAACCTCCGCGCCGAGAAGTCTCTCCAGGGTATTCAGGCAGGTCGAGGCCCGCTCGTAGACGTTCAGCGCGTAGCTTCCCCCGTTGTAGAACTTCCAGGAGGGGGTCACGACGGGATCAACCTCAACGATATTGATCGCGGCGGCGCGGTCGGATTCGCTGTCGGTGGATTCGGGAAGCTTCAGGAACCAGCCGAGGGGGATGCCTTTGAAGGAAGCTCCCAGCTCGCCCGGGCCGTAGGCCTTGGCCACGACCTTTCCCGTGGAATAGGTGTTGATGCCTTCGTCAAGCCAGGCTTCCTCGAACTCGTTATTGGCGGACAGACCGTACCAGTAGCCGTGTCCGAACTCGTGGACGATAACGCCCTCCGGCGACAGGACCTTTCGGCTCTTCAGCACGGAGGTTCCGGCCGTGAACAGCGTCGGGTACTCCATGCCGCCGCTCCCGGTCCGGAACGGCGGGTCGACCATGGTCACGGTCTCGTAAGGATAAGGACCATACCAGAGCCCGTAATATTTCAGAGCCATCCTCAGGGCCTTGAAATGGCGGTCGATCTGGCTTCTGTGCTGTTTTTCGATGAGGAGGGTCATCTTCACGTTCGGAAGCCTGACGTCCTCCAGAGGAAGCCCGAACTGCCTGGCCGTTTCCTCGTACTCCTGCGGGGTGACCTCCTGGTCGGCGATGAACTCACGCTCGACCTTGATGAATCCCGGGCTCGCCGTCCAGGCGAAATCATGAATGCGGGTTTGGGCATAAGTGTGGGTGATCGTCTTCTTCACAGCGTTCGGGAGGGAATCGATCAGCTTCCCGGAGGACCCCACCACGAAATTGTTCGGGACCGTGATATGAACGATGAAATCGGCGAAGTCCGCGAAGAACTCCGAGTTCATGTGGTATTCATGGCAGTTCCATCCCTTCCCTTCTTCATAGACCCCGGGCTTGGGAAACCACTGGGAGATGAAGTAGGAGTCCTTGTAACGGCCGGTGCGCATTCCGTTCCTCGGCACCTTGGATTCGAACTCGAGCTTGAGGCGGACGCTCCCTCCGGGCGGGACGGGCTCGGGGAATGTCACCCTCATCACGGTCTGGTCTCCCGGATGCCGGGGCTCGTCGCGGGTAACGAATTCCATGGTCGGCTTGAGGTCGGGGCCGCCGGCAAGCTCGATCTTCGGCACATCGATCCATCCCCAATCCCCGTCCTTCACCCGTGCCCTGATGAACATGCCTTCCGCCTTCGATTCCTGCATGACCGTGCTGTTCTCGTTCTTAAAGGCATTGTAGTAGAGATGGAAGAGCATATCGGGGACGGCATCACGGGAGGTGTTGGTCCAGGAGATCACTTCCCGGCCGTGGAGCATTCTTTGGGCGTGGTCGAGCTCGACCCAGATCTCATAGCGCAGGGGCGGGCCGGCCGTCTCCGGCGCCCCCGGCAGGGAGCCCGCTCCGAACAGCAGGACGGCCGCAAGACACACGGCCGCGACGCTTCGTGTTTTCATGCTTTCCTCCCGAACAGAAGTTCTCATGGATAGTTTATTGAAGATCCGCGGAAAAGGTTCCTCCGGGCCGCTTTCAGGTGTTCTTCCCGATCCACTCTTCCCAGCTCCTTAGACGGGGGAAGTACATGAAGATGAGGACCAGGGAGACAGCCAGGAGGGCGTAGAAGTCCTTGTTCAGCCCGCCGAGAAGGAAGAGGACGAGCCCCAGGATCGCCGGGACCTCGCTGAGGCAGACCGTGAGGATGGAGGCCCGGAAAAGTTTCTGGGCCGTGATCTTGACCGTGTCTCCGGGCGCGCGCTTGAGGAGGAGCGATTGGGTGATCCGGATGACAAGGACCTCGAGGACGGCGAGGCCGTAGAGGACGTAGCGGAACGTCGACATCTCGGGAAGAGGGGCGAAACCGCGGAAGGGCTTGAGCTGGGCCCGCAGGATCTCGACGACGATGAGATAGATGAAAAGACTGGCGATGATCGCGACGCCGATCATGGAGGCCGTCTTGTAGGACCTCTTCACGTCCTCTCTGTTCTCCATGGCATCCTCCTTTCTTGGAATTGCGAACCGATTATAGCACGAAAATCGGCCCTGGATGCCGATGTCGCCGAACACGTCATCAATGACATCGCCGCTTTTTATCGTCTCAGGCTTTAATCTGAAAATGATCGTGCACACTTGGGGCGTCGCGTGAAGAAAGACGCAGACTAGTCTGCAACGATAGCCCGCGGAGACATAAAGCGCGCGAGAGCCGTTTACTTTTTCTTCAAATAGACGCTTTTCGTGATCCTGGTGATGAGGAACGCTTTGATCTTGTCGTAAAAAGCTTTGCCCCAGCCCGGGAGGCGGCTGTTGAGCATGTAGTTGTTGACGGTCGAGACCTCGGTATATTTGCCTTCCCGGATCAGGAGGTCACGGAGGGCCGTCCACTTCGCCTCGTCTTCTTTCTTCATCGGAGCGCAGGTCTCCTCCTTCTCCGAGACGGTGAGCTGGAAGCCCGGCCCGTCGATGACGCGGACGCCGTTCTTCTTCGCGAACGCAAAGGCCGCTTCTTCGACCTTGGCCTCTTCGGCTTCGAGGCCTTCGATCTCGTTCTTCAGATCTTTCTTTTTTTCCTCGAGCTCCGCGTACCTGGCCACCAGGACGACGCCCTCATCCTTCAGGTATTCATTCTCGGGAAGCTTTTTCATGGCCTCAGGATGCTTCCACTCCGGGCAGATGTCCTGGAAGCCGCACCAGTCGCAGAGGGCGCTCTTCGTCGACGGGTAATGCGTGCAGGCCTCGATCTCTTTGACCTTGAGGATCATCGCCTTTTCGAGTTCGGCCAGCTTTTCCGGCGTCCGGCTCGACTCGATCCGCTTGTTGAAAAGAAGATAGTGCCAGATGAGCTTGACGCGATCGGCGTCGGGCCACAGGCTCCGTACGGCGAGGTGGTAGAGGCCGAGCTGGTCGTTCCCATCGGCGTCCTCCTGGGTCGGCAGGCTCCCCGAGGTCTTGTAGTCGTGGATCTCGTAGATCTTTTCCTTGTCGTCCCAATCCAGCCGGTCGATGATCCCCCGGAAAGAGATCTCGTCTTGCCCGTCCTTCAATTTGAAAGAGATCTCTTTCTCGGTCGCGACGACCTTGGCCTGGTCGAAGGGCGCATACTCGTCGTGATAGTCATCGAGGCATTTCCGGCCCTTCCGGCGATAGTCGTCCTCCGTGTAATCCGATCTGACGACCTTTACGGCGGGCGTCAGGTTCTTGTCCCACAGGTCGTCGTATCGGGCCAGGAGCCAGTCCCTGGGCTTGATGACGCCGTTCTTGACGAATCCGTACAGTTCCTCAAGGGCCTCGTGGGTGCGGCTGCCCATGAAGGCTTCGATCGTCTCTTTATCGGCTTTCAGGTGGTCCACATATTGGTACTTATACCTGAGCCGGCAGCCCCCGAAGGTCCCGATCCGGCTGATCGAATAGATGGTTCCCATGTCTCCTCCTCAATCGACGTAAAGCAGGAGCCCTTTGAGGTACTCCGTTTCCGGGTGGAAGATATTGACGGGATGGTCCGAAGCCTGGCGGTGTCTCTGGAGGATCCGGACGTTCCTGGACGCCTCGGCGGCGGCTTCGAAGACGATCTGCTGGAAAAGGTGTTCGTCCACGAAATGGGAGCACGAAAAGGTCAGGACGAAACCCCCGGCCGAGACCTTTTGGAGCGCGAGACGGTTGATGTCCTTGTAGCCCCTCCCCGCCTGCCGGACGTCGGTCTTTCGCTTGGCGAAGGCCGGAGGGTCGAGGATGATGAGGTCATAATCCGACACCGGCCCGCGAAGGAACGCGAAGACATCGGCTTCGATAAAGCCGTGTTCTTCGGGGGGGAGGCCATTCAGACGGAAGTTCTGCTTCGCCAGCTCGAGGGCCGGACCCGACGTGTCCACGGAATCCACCCGGGCCGCCCCGCCCAGCAGGGCATAGACGGAGAACCCGCCCGTATAGGAAAAACAGTTGAGCACACGCCTTCCCGAGGCCAGTGACCCGGCCAGCTTCCGCATCTCGCGCTGGTCG
>JALHVH010000012.1 GCA_022867105.1 Candidatus Aminicenantota bacterium | reverse complement strand
GGGCGACGATGACCTCGGCCGTGGCCCCGCAAACCCCCTTCTGAGGGGATTTTCCCTTCGGGTTGATCCGGCACGGGCCCATGTAACAGTTGCGGCAGCACGTCCCCCTTTCTCCGAAGCCGCAGCGCGGCTTTTGTTCGCTGGAGCGTTCCCAGACGGTTTCCGTTCTTGGGATCGGTTTATGAGTTTCGGACAAGATGGCTCACCTCGCACAACGTGTTGAAGATCCTCTCCGCCAGTTCGGGCGTCAGGGAGCCCGTGCCGCAGCTCGGCGTGATCAGGAGCCGCTCCCGCATCAGGTCTTTCCCGATCCCCTTGCCGGCCAGATTGTTCATCCTCTCATTCAGCTTGCGGGCCAGGGATTCCGGCGATTCCCGAAGGATCGTTTCCGAACTGGGAACAATTCCCCAGGCCAGGATCCCGCCTCTCTCCAGGAAGGCTTTGACCTCGACAGGGTAATAGGCGATGGTCTCTCCGAACAGGTAGGCATCGAAGCTGATGATATCCACGCCCGCGTCGATCAAGATCGTCCATTCGGTATTCCCGCAGCAATGGATACCGGCCAGGCCGTTTTCCTTATGGACGGCTTCGATGACGGCCCCCAGATGCCTGACAACGTCCGCCCTCTGGACGCTGACATAGGTGGAGGAGCCGAAGGCGGATAGGATGGGTTCGTCGATGAAGCAGATCTGAGGGCATCCCAGGTGCTGGAATTTGCGGAGGAGCCAGCGGGCCTTCATTTCCGTGCTTTTCACCAGGACGTCCCTGAAGATCTCGTTATAATATATGGCCCTTTTTTGCTCATCGACCCGGCCCAACCCCAGGGTTATGGGGCCCGTGACCTGATTCTTGAAATATTGAAGCCGGGGAGGCCTTTTTTCCCGCAGCCTTTTTTCCATGGCATAAAGGCCGCGGCTGAACGCGGGAGAGATCTTGAAGTGATCCAAGTTTTCCGCCAGGTAATTTTCATAGAAGGTCTCAAGCTCCGCGGTGATCTCCCCGCTCGTCTCAAAAGACATCTGTCTTTTTTCTTCATCCAGGCTGGTGCAGGGCAACCCCTCAATATACTGGATCTCCATGGCTTCCCGGAAATCCGTTCTAGGCAGCTGGGGCCAGATGGGGATTTCAGGAATGTTCTTGAGAACGACATCGCAGGCGGCCTCAGGGTCCCGGTGAGGCAGGCTGCCTATGGCCGTGGCCATACCGCGAGGATTGAACGACATGGTTGACCTCCGATGACAAGACGGCTTCATCCTAGCGGAATAATCCCCCCGAAAATAGGATAAAGGGCTTCGAAAAATGTAAAAAGATGCTAAAATTAACCCAGTGAGGGCCCGCCGGGGGAGAGTCCTGATGGTTTTCCCGTCACCGCCGGCTTCATTTCTTGAATTTCCTGTCCTTTTTCAATAGGCTGTTCACCAACTCAACGGCAGAGGCGGCATCGGGGGAATAGCCGTCCGCTTTGACCTCATAGGCAAAGGTCTGGGTGACCGGCGCCCCTCCGATGATGATCTTGACCTTTTGTTTCAGCCCGGCTTCCCTGACGGCCTCGATGATATCTCCCATATAGATCATGGTCGTCGTGAGAAGAGCCGAGAGGCCGATAACCGTCGGCTTCTCTTTCCGGATGGCCTCGACGAACTGCTCCTTGGAGACATCGACGCCGATATCCCTCACCTCGTAGCCCCGGCTTTCCAGGAACGTCCCGACGATCCTTTTCCCGAGATCATGGATATCCCCTTTCACCGTGCCCAGGAGAATCGTCGCCGGGCATTTCTGAACGCGATGGATGAAGGCGCCCTTGATCAGGTCCACCCCGGCCTTCATGGCCCGCGAGGCGATCAAGACCTCCGGGATAAAGATTTCATTCTTTTTGAACTTCAGGCCCACCGATTCCATGCCGGCGATGAGGCCGGAATAGAGGATGTCATCTGCCGACAGATTCTCGGCCAGGGCCTTGTGGATAAGTTCCTTCAGCG